>NZ_JBYIRL010000036.1:0-88189 GCF_057708125.1 Actinacidiphila sp. bgisy145 | reverse complement strand
CCCCCCCCCCCCCCCCCCCCCCCCCCCCCCCCCCCCCCCCCCCCCCCCCCACCGCCGTACCCAACGGCCCCTCCGGGCGGACGCGTTCGTCCGCCCGGAGGGGCCTTCGCCGTCGAGGGCGCCGGTCGGGCGGGATGCGGGGGCGGGTTCCGCGCAGGGGCCGTGCGGGGTGCCGTGCGGGGTGCTGTGCGTCACGAAAAGCCGGGATTTGAGCGCGGCTTGGCACAATGTGTGCTCTCGGCCGGAGCGGAGGCGCAGATGAGTGCAGCAAACAGTGCCGGTGGCGGCCCGGCGCGGCGGCCCGACCTCGCCGTCCCCCGCCTGGCCGGCCGCGCGCGCGACCTGTCGCTGTTCGGGCAGGCCCTGGACGGGCGGTCCGGGCTCGTCGCCGTCGCCGGCGAGGCCGGCATCGGGAAGACCCGGCTGCTGCACGAACTGCTGGCGCGGCGGCCGGAGTCCGCGCTCGTCGCGGTGTGCCCGCCGTTCCGGGAGCCGTACACCCTCGGGCCGGTCGTGGACGCGGTGCGCCGGCTGGCCGGGAGCGTGGCGGGCCTGCCGCTGACCGGTCTGGCCGGGGCGCTGCGCCCGCTCTTCCCGGAGTGGGCCGGCCAACTGCCGCCCGCACCCGAGCCGCTGGCCGACGACTCGGCCGCCCGGCACCGCCTGCTGCGCGCGCTCGCCGAACTCGTCGACGCCCTGGGCGTCGGGCTGTTCGTGGTGGAGGACGCGCACTGGGCCGACGAAACCACCCTCGAACTGCTGCTGTTCCTGCGCTCGCGCTGGGAGCACGGCCCGCGCCTCGTCCTCACCTACCGCCCCGAGGACGTCCCCGCGCGGTCGCTGCTGCGGCGGATGGTCGCGCAGGCCGGCACCACCCGGCTCGAACCCGCGCCGCTCGACCCCGCGGCCACCGCCGACCTCATCTCCTCGATGCTCGGCGGGGAGCCGGTCTCCGCGGAGTTCGCCGAGTTCCTGCACGCCCGCACCGACGGGCTGCCGCTCGCCGTCGAGGAGTGCGTCCGGCTGCTGTACGACCGCGCCGACCTCGTCCACGAGGACGGCACATGGCTGCGGCGCGAGGTCGCCGAACTCGACGTGCCGCCCGGCATCCGCGAAGCGGTACTGGAGCGGACCTCCCGGCTGCGGCCGGCCGCGGCCGGGGCGCTGGCCGCGCTCGCCGTACTGGAGGGGGAGCGGTCCCCGGGCCTCGTCGCCGAGGTCGCCGCCATGCCCGCGGCGGACGTCGAACAGGGCCTGGCCGAGGCGCTTTCGGGCGGGCTGCTGGCCGAGGACCGCGACGGGCGGGTCGGGTTCCGCCACGTGCTGGCCGCCCGCAGCGTCTACCACGCCCTCGGCGCCCTGGAACGCGGCCGCCTGCACCACCGCGCCGGGCTGGCGCTGGAACGCGAGCCGGTGCTGCGCTCGGCCGAGCTGGCACGGCACTTCAAGGAGGCGGCCGACCCCGGGCGGTGGGCGGTGCACGCCCGCCGCGCCGCGGACGACGCGATCGCCTCCGGCGACCCGCGCACGGCCTTCGGGCTGCTGCTGGACCTGCTGGTCGGCGGCGCCGTCCGCGGCGCGGCGGTCGCCCCCGTGGTGCAGCGCATGCCGCTGTACGCCGCGCCCGGCGACGGCCCGCTGCGCGAGCTGGTCGCGGTGCTGCGCGCGACCGCCGAGGGCGAACTCACCCGCGAGGAGCGGACCGCGGCGACCTGGCAGCTGGCCCGGCTGATGTTCCACGTCGGCGACAGCGAGGCCGCGGCCGCCGCGATGGAGCAGGCCGTGCCGGGGCTGGTCCAGGACCGCCCGGTCGCCGCCGTGCACGCCATGATGATGCTCGCCCGGCCGCTGGGCACCCCGCGCCCGGCCGCACAGCACCGTGCCTGGCTGGAGCGGGCCGGACGGCTCTTCGCGACCTGCTCGGGCGCGCCGCAGGAGCGGCTGTCCTTCCTCGCGGAGCGCGCCGCCACCCTGCTGGTGCTCGGCGACCCCGCCGGCTGGGACGCGGCCCGCGACCTGCCCGCCGGCGGGGACAGCCCAGGAGAGGTGTTCCAGCGTGCCCGGGGGTACGCCAACATCGGCGAGGCCGCGATGTTGTGGGGCCGCTACGACGACGCGCGGCACCTGCTCGACGCGGCCGCCGCGCTGGCCGAGGAGCACCGGCACCTGCGGCTGCGCGACCTCGTCGCGGGGACCCTCGCCCATCTGGACTGGCTCACCGGGCGCTGGGCGGGGCTGGAACCGTGGGCGGCCGCGGCCCTCGAATCCGACGAACCCGTGCTGCGCGCCGACGCGTTGCAGATCGGCGGTCTGCTCGCCGCCGCCCGCGGCGACCACGCCCGCATGCGCGAGCAGACCCGCGCCGCCGCCGCGACCGGGCGGCCGCGCGGACCCGCCGACGGGTTCCGCGACCCGTCCGCCGCGCTCGCCCGGCTGGCGCTGGCCGACGACCGGCCCGCGGACGCGCTGGCCGCGACCGATGCGGCGTGGCGGCTGATCGAGGCCAAGGGGCTGTGGCTGTGGGCCGCGGAGATCGCGCCGCTGCGGGTCGACGCGCTGCTCCGGGACGGCCGCGCGGCCGAAGCGGCGGCCGCGGCCGAGTCCTTCGGCGCGGGGACCCGCGGGCTCGATGCCCCGACCGCCACCGCGGCCGGGCTGCTCACCGCCGCGCTCCTCACCCGCGACCGCGGCGAACCCGCCCCCGCGGCAGCCCTCTTCGACGAGGCGGCCGCCGCCTGGCAGGCCCTGCCCCGCCCCTACGACGCCCTCCTCGCCCGGGAGGCCGCCGCCGACTGCCGCAACACCGACGGCTCCGCGCTCCGCGCCCTCCTCCCCGACCTCACCGCCCTCGGCGCCACCGGCGACGCCGACCGCATCCGCCGCCGCGCCGGCGGCCGCCCCGGCCGCCCCGGCTACGGCGACCGGCTCTCCCCCCGCGAACTCGACGTCGTCCGCCTCCTCGCCCAGGGCCGCACCAGCGCGCAGATCGCCCGCGTCCTCGGGCTCTCCCCCCGCACCGTCGACAAACACGTCCAGACCGCCATGCGCAAACGCGCCGCCCCCTCCCGCACCGCCCTCGCCATCGCCGCGGTGGCCTCCGGCGACATCCCCGCCCCCTGACGACCCCGCGTCCAGCCGCCGCCGCTTCGGCGGTCCCTCGGGAGGCGGCACCCGAGGCCGCGGGGCCGGGCGCGGGGTGGCCAACCGGCCCTGGTCTGCCGCACGTTGGTGGGCTGCGCGCCCGTGGTGCCTGCCCGTAGGTTGCGGCGCGCGCCGCACCGGGTTGCCCCGGGTGGTTTCGGCGAGTCCGCCGCCTTGCGGCGGATGACCGGGCCGGTCACAGCGGCTGCGCGCCGGCCCGGCCAACCCGCGCTCAGCCGCAGTGCGTTGGCGGCCCGCCGCCGTTGCGCGTGCCGTCGGTCAGGCCGTGGGTCGGTGGTGCCGGGACGTGCCGGGGCGGCGGTAGCGCGTTGTCGGGGGCCTGCGGTGGGGGCGGGTTGGGAGGTGTCGGTGCAGGTGGGGAGGGGGGCGGGGGATTTCCCGGGTAGTTCTGCGCATTGCCGCCTGCTCGCCGCGCAGCGTTCACTGCTGGGTCTGGGACAGAACGGAGCAGCCGCGATGACTACTGGCAACGGCGCCGAACCGTCAGGCGGGGAACCTGCGGCCGGGCCCGACGACGGCTCCAGCGAGGAGGAGTCCGTCGGGGAGGCCGTCGACCCGTCTGCTGAGGCGACCGCGGAGGCACCGCCTCCGCCCCGGCGCAAGGCCGGCGTGGAGTACCGGCCGGTCTGACCCGCACCCCACCCGCACCCACGCCCGTACGCACACCACCCGCACGCACCCCGACCCGCGCCGGCCCGCCCGGCCGGCGGAACCTCCCGAGGAGTCCGATGCACAGACCCATACGCATGGGTGCCGCCGCCGTGGCGGCCGCCTGCGCGGTGGCGTTCGGCCTGACGGCCGCCGCCCCGGCACAGGCGGCGGCCGCCGCGAGCGACGGCACCGCGCCGAGCACGGCGGCCTACCGGCCCGCGGCCTGCGCCGAACCGGTGCCCGCCAGTGAGCAGAAGGGCTCCGCGCCCTACGCCACCTGCGACCTGATGGACGTGACCGACAGCCACGGCCTGGCGGCCGCCGGCTCCCCGACGCCGCCCGCCGCGGCCCTGACCCCGAGCGACCTGCGGGCCGCGTACGACATGCCGGCCGGCGGCACCGGTGAGACCGTCGCCATCGTGGACGCGGGCGGCTACGCGACCGCCGAAGCGGACCTCGCGGTGTTCCGCAAGACCTACGGCCTTTCCGCGTGTACCACGGCGAACGGCTGCTTCACCAAGCTGGACCAGGACGGCGGGCACAGCTACCCGCCGGAGGACGCCAGTTGGTCCCTGGAGACCGCGCTCGACCTGGACGCGGTCTCCGCGGCGTGTCCGGACTGCCGCATCCTGCTGGTGGAAGCCGACTCCGCCGCCATCGACGACCTCGGCCGGGCCGTGGACACCGCCGCCGCACTGCACCCGGCGGCGATCTCCAACTCCTACGGCGTGCCGGGCGAGTTGGCGGACCCGTCGGCGTACGAGCAGCACTACGACCACCCCGGTATCGCGGTCACCGCGTCCACCGGTGACTACGGCAACATCGTCAACTGGCCCGCCTCGAACCCGAACGTGGTGGCCGTCGGCGGCACGACCCTGACCCGCGACGGGTCCACCGCGCGCGGCTGGACCGAGTCGGCGTGGTCCTCGGGCGGT
Organism: Actinacidiphila sp. bgisy145; assembly: GCF_057708125.1. NCBI lineage: Bacteria > Bacillati > Actinomycetota > Actinomycetes > Kitasatosporales > Streptomycetaceae > Actinacidiphila > Actinacidiphila sp. bgisy145. The sequence goes on along the minus strand of NZ_JBYIRL010000036.1, from coordinate 83,441 downwards.
TCGGGCTGCTCGGGCGTGGAGCCGAAGCCGGCGTACCAGCAGACCCTGGACACCGGCTGCGCCAACCGCGCCATCGGCGACATCTCCGCCGACGCCGACCCGGCCACGGGCCTGGGCATCTACAACTCCAGTGCGGTCGGCGGCTGGGAGCAGGTGGGCGGCACCTCGCTGTCCTCGCCGCTGGTCGCCGCGATGTACGCCCTGGCGGGTACCCCGACCCCCGGCACGTACCCGGTGACGTACCCGTACGACGACACGGACAAGGCGGACCTGACCGACGTCACGGCGGGCTCCGACGGCACCTGCGGCACCCAGTTGTGCACCGCCCGCGCCGGCTGGGACGGCCCCACCGGGCTCGGCAGCCCCGCCGGGGTCGGCGCACTGCGCCAGGGCCCGCACGGCACCGTGACCGGCACCGTACGCGGCACCGGGGCGGGTACGGCCGCCGGGCCGGTGAAGGGCGCGGCGGTCACCGCCACGACCGCGGACGGCCGCACCACCACCACGACCACCGACGCGTCGGGCGCCTTCACGCTCGCCCCCGCGGTCGGCTCCGCCACGCTCACGGTGACGGAGTTCGGCTACGCGAAGGCCACCGCGAAGGTGAAGATCACCCAGGGCCGCACGCTGAAGGAGCCGTTCACGCTGCACGCGCTGCCCAGCCACACGGTCTCCGGCACCGTCACCGACGCCTCGGGCCACGGCTGGCCGCTGGCCGCGTCGATCACGGTCGACGGCTACCCGGGCGGCGCGGTCGCCACCGACCCGGCCACCGGCCGGTACTCCGTACGGCTGCCGGACGGCGCGAGCTACGCGCTGCACGTCGCCTCGGCGCTGCCCGGTTACGTCGGCGCGGACACCACCGTCGCCGTCGGCACCCGCGACGTCAGCCGCGACGTGGCGCTCACGACGGACGCCTCCCTGTGCACCGCGCCGGGCTACCGCTTCGGCTACCAGGGCACCACCACCGACTTCGAGGGCTGGTCCGCCGGCACCCCGCAGGACGGCTGGACGGTCACCGACGACAGCGGCTCCGGCGTCACCTGGCGCTTCGACGACCCGTCCGGCAGCGGCAACGACACCGGCGGCAGCGGCGCGTTCGCCGAGGTCGACTCGCTCGACGCCGGCATCTCGACCCATGAGACGACGAGCCTGGTCTCGCCGGCCCTCGACCTGAGCGGCGACGCCACCCCGATCGTCTCCTTCGCCGACTCCTTCACCTCGCCGCTGTACAACTCCAACGCCTACGTGGACGTCAGCACCGACGGCGGCGCCACCTGGACGGCGGTCTGGCACCTGTCCAGGACGATCGCCCACGGCCCGGAGACCGTCGCGCTCCCGCAGGCCGCGGGCGAGAAGGACGTACGGGTCCGCTTCCGCTACGACGCCGTGCACTCCTGGTACTGGAAGGTCGACGACGTCTTCGTGGGCGACCGCTCCTGCGACGCGACCGCGGGCGGGCTGGTGGCCGGGACCGTCTCCGACGCGCAGACCGGCAAGGCGCTGTCCGGCGCCACCGTGAGCGTCGCGGGCACGGCGGCGGCCGCGACCGCGGCGGACGGCACGTACGAGCTGTTCGCGCCCGCGTCGGCCGCCGGCCGCGACGGCCGCACCGCGCTGGGCGTCACCGACGGCGCCTACACCGCCGCGACCGCGAAGGCGGCCGTGGCGCGCGACCGGGTCACCGGCAAGGACTGGAGCCTGGGCGCGGGCCGGATCACCGTCTCCGGCGGCACGTTGAGCGCCACCCAGGCCCAAGGCCGCTCGACGACCCGTACGGTGACGCTCCGCAACACCGGCACCGCGCCGGTCCATGTGGTCCTCAACTCCGAGGAAAGTTCCTACACTCCGGCCTCGCACGCCGGAACGTCGGACACGTCGGGCACCTCCGGCACCCCCGGTAAGGGCTCGGCCGTCCGGCACGCCACCGGTGACTTCACCACCGGCCCGCTGCCGGCAGGCAGCAACAGCACCAACGGCACGGCGGCGACCGGCAGTACGGCGACCGGCACCTCGGCGGGCGCCACCGCGTGGACGACCGCCGACGCCCTCCCGTCCGAACTCCAGGACAGCGGCGCGACGGCAGTCGACGGCAAGGTCTACGTCTTCGGCGGGACCGACGGCTCCGGCCCGCTGTCCAAGGCCCTCGTCCACGACCCGGCGGCCGGCGGCTGGCAGCGGCTGGCCCCGATGCCGGCGAACCTGGAGAAGCCCGGCGTGGAGGCGCTCGGCGGGCAGATCTACGTCCTCGGCGGCTGGACCGGCAGCGGCGCCGTCTCGGCGGCGGTCTACCGCTACGACCCGCGGGCGGACACCTGGTCCTCGGCCGCGCCGCTGCCCTCGGGCGTGGTCGCCGGCGGCACCGCGGTCCTCGGCGGCCGGCTCTACGTGGTCGCGGGCTGCGGCGGCAACTGCGCCCCGGCGTCGCAGGCGACGTACGCCTACGACCCCGGGACCGACACCTGGAGCCGCGTGGCGGACTACCCGGCCACCGACTCGTGGCTGTCCTGCGCGGGCGCCGGCGGCCAGGTCGTCTGCGCGGGCGGCACCGACCCGGTCACCGGCCAGGCCACGGCGGCGACGTACGCCTTCGACCCGGGCACCGGCGCCTGGACGGCGCGGGCCGCGCTGCCGTACACGCTCTGGGGCGCGGCGGTCGCCTCCTCCGGCGGGCGGCTGCAACTGGTCGGCGGCGTCGGCGACGGCGAACTGACCAACCAGGCCGAGGAGTACGACCCGGCCACCGACTCCTGGTCGGCGCTCCCGGCGGCGGGCGCGCTCGTCTACCGGGCGGCCGGGGCCTGCGGCCTGTATGTCGCCGGCGGCTCGGACGCGGCCGGCGAACCGACCGCGGGCGTCGAGCAGTTGCCCGGCTACGCCGACTGCGGCAGTTCCGGTGCCGCCGGCTGGCTGTCGGCGCCGCACACCGTCACCGTCGCGCCCGGGGCGGCCGTGCAGGTGCGGGTGACCCTCGACGCGGGCGCGGTGGACCGGGCCGGCACGTACACCAGCGGGCTGACCGTCGCCACCGACTCGCCGTACGCCGTCCCGTCGTTGGCGGTGGCGATGAAGGTGACTGCCGGGCACTGACGGCACCGACCGCGGAACACGTCCGGCCGGCCTCGGGGGAGGCCGGCCGGACGTGCGCGGTTCAGCGGCGGTTCGCGGTGGCGGGGACCGAGGGGCTCGGCGGGGACTCGGCGGAGGGGACCGAGGTGGCGGTGGCGGCGGTGGTGGCCGCGCGCCGGTCCTGGCTCGGTCGGGCCGGGGTGGCGGTGCGGCGTGCGGGGGCCTGCCGGGTGGGGTGGGCGCTCGGGGTGGGGCGGCCGGTGGTGGGCGTGGGGACGGGCGCCGGTCCGGTGGGTCCGGTGGGTCCGGTGGTGGCGCCGCTCGCGGGCGCAGGGACGGGCGGCCCCGCGGGGGAGGCGGGGCCGGCGGGCCCGCCGGACCCGGCCAGCCGCAGCGGCAGCACCGCGAGCGCGGCGGCCGCGCCGCACAGGCCGAGGCCGAGCACGGCCCGGCGCATCCGGCGGCGGGCGGCGCCGCGGCGGACCTTCTCGTACCGGCCCGGGGGCAGGCCGAGGTAGTCCGGCCCGGGCCGCAGGATCACGGTGAGCGGGTCGTCGGGGTCGAAGTCCTGACCGTCGTCAGACTGAGTGATCAAGGCTTCTCCTCAGATGGGCGCGCAGCAGTTCCCTGGCTTTGTGCAGGTCGGACATGATCGTGCCCTCCCGGCGGCCGGTGAGTCGGGAGATCTCCCGGATCGGGAGGTCGGCGTAGTAGTGCAGCAGGATCGGTACGCGCAGCCGCTCGGGCAGCGACTGCACGAGCAGGCGCAGCGACGGGTCGGCCGGTTCGGTCTGCGGCCGGATCGCGGCCTCCACGGTGGCCCGGCGCACCGCCCGCCGTTCGCGCTCCAGCTTGCGCCAGTGGTCGCGGACGAGGTTGGTGGCGGTGACGTAGAGGAACCCGCGCGGCTCCGCCACCGCTGTCCACCGCGCCCACAGCCGCATGAACGCCTCCGAGGCGATCTCGTGGGCCGTCTCGTCGTCGTCGACCAGGCGGCGGCACCAGCCGGCGAGGCGCGGGTAGAAGGCGGTGAACAGCTCGGACGCTGCCTTCTCGCGGGACCGTTTCAACGCTCTCCATGTCGTGGGGCCACGGGTCGGACGGGCGGGTGCGGGTGGGGGCTGGGGCTCCCCGGTGGCAGGGTCCCGGGCCGCACGGGGGTGCGGCGGCCCGGGGCCCTGCGGTCGGGCGGTCGGCGGCCGGGTGTCAGGTGCCCGCCGAGGCCAGCTCGGCGAAGACGATCACGTTGTCGAGGTAGCCGGTGCCGCTGCGCGGGCCGCCGCAGGTGATCAGCCGCAGTTCGGGGCGGTCCACGTCGCCGTAGACCGCGTCCGTCGGGAACTTCGACTTGGCGACCGTGCGCACGGAGGTGACCGTGAACCGCGGTGCCGTGCCGTCCGCCCGCCGCGCCACGACACCGTCGCCCGGGCGCAGTTGGGCGAGGTGGCGGAAGACCCCGTCGCCGTAGGCGCCGAGCGTGACATGGGCGAGGATCACCGACGGGCCGGTCTGGCCGGGCGTCGGGGAGTTCCGGTACCAGCCCGCGCGGTCGTGCGGCGCGATGGGCGGCACCTGGACGGTGCCGTCGGCGGCCAGCCCCAACTGCATCAGCGGGGTGTCGACCCCGATCGCGGGGACCTGGAGCCGGACCGGGACCGAACGCCGCAGCGCGCGTACGGACTTGGCGGTGGGCGGCGGCGCGGTCGCGGAGCCGCTGCTGCCCGCCGGGCGGACGGTGGCCGCCGCACGGCCGGCGCGGTGGCCACCGCAGCCCGCGACCAGCGCGGCCGTCGCCGCCGCGGTGAACGCGCGCCGGGAGAGCGGGGTCACGCCCCGGTCGCCCGCCTGCGGCGTACGAGGAAGGTCACGCCGCCGCCGAGGACGAGTGCCGCGGCGGCGCCGCCGCCGATCAGCCCGCCGCCGGGGCCGCTGTGCGAGGACGCCACGGGCGCCAGGCCGGTGTCGGGGGCACCCTTCGGCACGGCGGCGACCTGGCCCGGCCGGGCCGCGCGGGTCGGGGCGGGGGCAGCGGTGGCGGCGCGCGTCGAGGGCACGGCGGAGGGGGCCGCCGCGCTCGCCGACGGGGTGGCGGCCTGGCTCTGCGCGGGGGCCGGGGACGGGGCGGACCCGTCGGCGAACGCGGGGACGGTGCCCGCCAGCACCGCGGTGCAGGCAAGGGCCAGGGCGCTCAGGGCAGTTCGGCGCATGGGGCGCATGGATCGCTCTCTTTCGTCGGTCCGCCCGCGCGAGGACGCGCGGGGTTCGCTTGCGGATCGACTCCATTGACGAGGCGGCACCCGGGCCGATTGTAAAGTCCCGGCAAAGTCCTGTGAGTTGCCCCAGCGCCGGCCGCCGGGCCGGCGAACCGCGTCAGCCCTGCTCGGTCTTGACCCGGCCCGAGCGGGCGGCCTTCGCCAGGGCCGCGTGGTCCCGCTCGTTCTGGTCGGCGTACGCCTCCGCGAAGTCGGCCACCGCGCGGTCGAAGACGTCACCGCTGCCCAGGTAGGCGGCGATCGCGATCCGGTCCCCGGTCCTGGCGTGGGCGCGCGCGAGGGTGGCCCCGCACAGCTCCCCGAAGACGCGCAGGCCGCGCGGCACCATCCGTGAGGGGTCCACGACGCCCTTCCAGTCGCGCAACTGGCGGACGTAGAAGTCGCGTTGCACCCCGTCGAGGCCGAGCGTGCGCTCCCAGCCGAGGAAGATGTCGCCCGCCGCCTGCATGAGCCGCTGGCCGACCGCGACCCGACGGCCCTGCAAGGCGTAGCGGCTCGCGCCCGCGTACGGCGCCAGCACCGAGGTGTCCGCCTCCTTGGCCTGGAGGAACAGCGGGTCGCCGCTGTCCCGGCCGACCAGCAGCACGATCCAGCAGCGGGTGCCGACGCTGCCGACGCCGACCACCTTCCGCGCGATGTCCACCACCCCGAACTGCTCCAGCAGATGCTGCCGGTCCGGCGCCAGGGACCGCTGGTAGCCGGTGAGGAGGCCGCGCAGCAGCTCCTCCACCCGGGCCGCGTCCGCGCCGGGCAGCAGGTCCTCCAGGCGGCGCAGCGTCGGCGGGTCGGAGATGATGCGTGTCCTGCCGCCGACGGACTCGGTGAGCTTGCGGGCGGCCTGGAGGCTGTCCCGGCCGCGCGCCTTGGCGAGTTCCGCGGCGAGCCTGCGGCGCCCGCGGGCCTGCAACCGGCCCGCGGCCAGCTCCCTGAGCAGGTCGGCGTCGGCCCGCGCGTACCAGACGTCGAGGTCGCGCATCCCGGCGAACCGCCGCATCTGCTCGCGGTAGGACCGTACGGTGGCGCGCACGGTGCTGCGGCGCTGCGCGGTGCTGAAGCCGTTCTCCCGCGCGGCGATCACCATGCTGGCCGCCAGCCGTTTCAGGTCCCACTCCCAGGGGCCGGGCAGCGTCTCGTCGAAGTCGTTGAGGTCGAAGAGCAGGTTGCGCTCGGCGGAGGCCAGCAGCCGGAAGTTCATCAGGTGGGCGTCGCCGCACAGTTGGGCGCGCAGGCCCGACACGGGGGTGCGGGAGAGGTCCTCGGCCATGATGGCGGCCGCGCCCCGGTAGAAGCGGAACGGCGACTGGAGCATCCGGCCGTAGCGCAGCGGCACCAGCTCCGGCACCCGGGTGGCCGACTGCCGCTCCAGGGTGTCCACCGGGTCGGTGCGGTCCGGGGCGGGGGCGTACTCGGCGTGGGAGGAGCGCGGTGCCCGGGCCCGGGCCGCCCGGCCCTGCCGGGCCCGCTCCTCGGGGGTGCGCATGGCCGCGCCGCTGACGGTGACGATCCGCCGGGTGTCCTCGGGCGCGTCGCCGGACGCCCCGGTCCCGGTCGCCCCGCTTGCCCCGGTCTCCTTGGTCGCCTTCATCGCCGGACCTTCCTGACCTCTGCGCGCACGGAGCCGGTGTCGCGCGGGTTCGCCGAGTTTCGCCCGATTTCGTGCCCTCTTCTGTCCGGACTCTAGGGCAAAGGGCGGCGGCCCACCTCCCGGGCACGGGGCCAGGGAGGGGCCGCGAGGGGGCCGGGCGCCGAAAAGGGCTGCCGCGCCGCCGTCACCCGTACGCCGGGTCCGGGGCGCCGCCGGGGACGGGAACCCGGGGGGAGGGCTCCTCCTCGGCGTCCACGAGGGTGCGCTCGTCGAACGGCAGGTCGCCCGCCAGCACCCGGCTGACCCGCTCGCGGTCCACCTCGCGCACCCAGGTCCCCACCAGCAGCGTGGCGACCGCGTTCCCGGCGAAGTTGGTCAGGGCCCGCGCCTCGCTCATGAAGCGGTCGATCCCCACGATCAGGCCGACGCCGTCCACCAGCGCGGGCTGGTGCGACTGGAGGCCGCTGGCCAGCACCGCGATCCCGGAGCCCGACACCCCGGCCGCGCCCTTGGAGGCGATCATCATGAACAGCAGCAGGCCGATCTGCTGGCCCAGGCCCAGCGGCCGGTCCAGCGCGTCCGCGATGAACAGTGAGGCCATGGTCAGGTAGATCATGGTGCCGTCGAGGTTGAAGGAGTAGCCGGCCGGCACCGTGACGCCGACGACCGGGCGGCTGACGCCCAGGTGCTCCATCTTGGCGATGAGCCGGGGCAGCGCGGACTCCGAGGACGACGTGGAGAGGATCAGCAGGAACTCCCGGCCGAGGTAGCGCAGCAGCCGGAAGAGGTTCACGCCGGTGACCAGCCGCAGCACCGTGCCGAGCACCACGACGACGAACAGCAGGCAGGTCGTGTAGAAGCCGATCATGATGGTGGCCAGCGCTTTCAGCGCGTCGGTGCCGGTCTCGCCGACGACCGCGGCCATCGCCCCGAACGCGCCGACCGGGGCGGCCCACAGGATCATCGACAGCACCCGGAAGACCAGCTTCTGGAGGTGGCCGATGCCGCGCAGCACCGGCTCGCCGGAGCGGCCCATCGCCTGGAGGCCGAAGCCGACCAGCAGGGCGACCAGCAGTGTCTGGAGCACCTCGCCGTCGGTGAGGGCCGACACCATGCTGGTGGGGATGATGCCCAGCAGGAAGTCGACCGCTCCGACATGGGCGTTCGCCGCCGCGGTGTGGCCGAGGTGCCGGGTCGCCTCGGTCAGGTGCAGCCCGGAGCCCGGGTGCAGGATGTTGCCGACGACCAGGCCGATGGCCAGCGCCACCGCCGACATCACCATGAAGTAGACGAGCGCGAGGCCGCCGACCCGGCCGACCTTCGCCGCCTGCCGGACCGAGCCGACGCCCAGGGCGATGGTGCAGAAGATCACCGGCGAGATCATCATCTCGATCAGCGAGACGAAGCCGGTGCCGAGCGGCTTCAGCTCCCGGGCGAAGTGCGGCCACAGGAAACCGGTGGCGACGCCGAGCAGCACCGCGACGATCACGGCGAGGTACAGGTACCGGGTACGGTCCCGCCGGGCGGCGGGCGGGGTCTGGGCGAGCGGTTCGGGCATGGCTGGCCTCCTTGACGGCAGTGCGTGCGGCTCACGTCCGGCGGTCCCCGCGACTATCGCGGGACACGTGACGTGCGTCACGGTTGTGGTCGTTGAGTTCACGCCGAGTCGAGAGGCGGCCCGTTGCCATGGCGGCGCCACGTGTCCCGTATCCCCGCAGCCTGGCGGGGCAGTTGTTCGCGGTGCAGGCGGTCCTGGTCGCGCTCGCGGTGACCGCGTGCGCGATCTTCGGCTACCTCAGCGACCGGCGGCAGGCGGAGGCGTCCGCCCGGCGGCAGGCCACCGCGGTCGCCCGGTCGGTCGCGGACACCCCCGCGGTGCGGCAGGCGGCGCTGCGCGGCGGCGACCCCACCGCGGCCCTCCAGCCGTACGCGCGGTCCGTCCAGCGCGACACCGGGGTGGACTTCGTGACGATCATGGACCCGCACGGCATCCGCTGGACGCACCCCGACCCGGCCGAGATCGGCCGCCGCTACCTGGGCCACACCGCCCCGGCGCTGCACGGCCGCACCTTCGCCGAGACCTACACCGGCACCCTCGGGCCCTCGGTGCGGGTGATCACCCCGATCCGCTCCGGCACCCGGATCACCGGGCTGGTCAGCGCGGGCATCACCGTGCAGGCGATCAGCGCCCGCTCCCGCCGCCAACTGGCCGCCCTGATCGGCGTCGCGGCCGCGGCGCTGGCCCTCGGCGGGATCGGCACCTACCTGGTCAACGCCCGGCTGCGCCGCCACACCCACGGCATGAACGCCCGCGACCTGCACCGGATGCACGACTACCACCAGGCCGCGCTGCACGCCGTACGGGAGGGGCTGCTCCTGCTCGACGGCGAGCAGCGCATCGCGCTCATCAATGACGGCGGGCGCGAACTGCTGGGCCTGGCCGGGGAGGTGGTGGGCCGGCCGGTCGCCGGGCTCGGGCTGCCCGACGCGCTGACCGCGGCGCTGCTGGACCCCGCCGCCCGCGTCGACGAACTCCACCTGACCGCCGAGCGGGTGGTCGTGGTCAACACCGCCCCGGTCTCCGGCGGCGAGCAGCGCGGCACCATGGTCACCCTGCGCGACCACACCGAACTCCAGTGCATGATCGGCGAGTTGGACTCCGAGCGCGGCTTCAGCCGGGCGCTGCGCGCGCAGGCGCACGAGGCGGCCAACCGGCTGCACACGGTCGTCTCGCTGATCGAACTGGGCCGCGGCGCGCAGGCGGTGGACTTCGCCACCGCCGAACTGCGCGCGGCGCAGGCCCTCACCGACCAGGTGGTGGCGGCGGTCGACGAACCGGTGCTGGCCGCGCTGCTGCTGGGCAAGGCGGCGCAGGCGAACGAGCAGGGGGTCGAGCTGGTGATCACCGACGACAGCCGGCTGGAGGACGGGCTGCTGCCGGCCGGGCTCGCGCCGCGGGACCTCGTCACCATCCTGGGCAACCTCATCGACAACGCCGTGGACGCCACCCGGGGCCTGCCGGCCGCGCGGATCGAGGTCACCGTCGCCGCGCGGCAGGCCCCGGGCGGGCTGCTGCTGCGGGTGGCCGACACCGGCCCCGGGATACCCTCCGGCGACACCGACGCGGTGTTCGAGAGCGGCTGGTCCACGAAGCCCGCGCCGCCCGGGGGCCGCGGACTCGGGCTGGCGCTGGCGCGGCAGGCGGTGACCCGCAACGGCGGCACCCTGACGCTGGCCGCGGGGCCGGAGGGCGGCGCGGTCTTCACCGCGCGCCTGCCGTGGCGCCCGCAGCCGGAACCCGCGGCGGCGGGCCCGGCCGCATCCGGGGCTGGGGCCGCACCCGCACCCGGGGCCGTACCTGTGCCCGTACCCGCGGCCGTACCCGCGGCCGACGGCCGCCCGGCGCGAGGAGAACAGGCATGAGCGCGGCGGCCATCCGCGTGCTCGTCGTCGAGGACGACCCGGTCGCCGCCGACGCGCACGCCCTGTACGTCGGCCGGGTGCCCGGCTTCACCGTCGTCGGCACGGCGCACAGCGCCGCCCAGGCCCGCCTGCTGCTGCTGCGCGCCGAGGTCGACCTGCTCCTGCTCGACCTCTACCTGCCCGACGGCCACGGCCTGGAGCTGGCCCGTTCGCTGCGCGCGGCCGGGCACCGGACGGACGTCATCGCGGTGACCTCCGCCCGCGACCTGGCGGTGGTCCGCGAGGGCGTCTCGCTCGGGGTCGTGCAGTACGTCCTCAAGCCCTTCGCCTTCGCCACGCTCCGCGACCGGCTGCTCAGCTACGCCACGTTCCGCGCGGCGGCCGGCGAGGCGGGCAGCCAGGACGAGGTCGACCGCGCGCTCGCCGCCCTGCGCCCGTCCCGGCCCGCGGTCCTCCCCAAGGGGCTCAGCGCCCCCACCCTGGAGGCCGTCGTCCGCACCCTGCGGGCCGCCCCCGACGGCCTGACCGCCGCCGCCACCGCCGCCTCGGCCGGGATCTCCCGCATCACCGCCCGCCGCTATCTGGAGCACCTCGTCGACGAGGCCCGCGCCGCGCGCAGCCCCCGCTACGGCCAGGTCGGCCGCCCCGAGCTCCATTACCGCTGGATCGCTCCCGACTGACCGATCTGCCGGATGAGTTGGTACAGACAAATGCTGCTGGTGTCTTGTCGAACGGCAGGCCGATCGACATGCTGTGCACATGACATTCACATCGTGTCTGTCCTGTGGAGCCGGGCCCGGCGGCCCGGCCCCGCGCACCTCGTGACACCCGCCAGCGGCGGCGTAGCGGAACTCGAGAACCACGCCTTTCCCGGAGGACGGACGTATGCGCGCACATTCGGCAGGGCCGCGCCGCGGCAGGTGGCGGAGAGCGGTGATCCTCGGCCCCGTCATCGCGGTTCTGGCGGCGGCCTCCGCCGCCCTGACCCCGACCGCCCAGGCCACGGTGCCCTCGGCACCGTCGGGCTTCACGCTCACCTGGAGCGACGACTTCAACGGTGCGTCCGGCACCGGAATCGACCAGAGCCTGTGGAAGTACGACACCGGGCCGGGCAGCAGCTTCGGCACCGGTGAGATCGAGACCATGACCAACAGCACCTCGAACGTCTACTACGACGGCCAGGGCCACCTGGTGCTCCAGGCGCAGCACTCCGGCTCCGACCCGTCGAGCGGGTGGACGTCCGGCCGGGTGGAGACGCAGGCGGCGACGTTCGGCGCGCCGGCCGGCGGCGTCGTACGGATGGAGTCCGTCCTCCAGCAGCCCAACGTCACCACCGCCAACGGCGCGGGCTACTGGCCGGCGTTCTGGATGCTCGGCTCCACGCTGCGCACCGGCACCACCTGGCCGACCTCCGGCGAGGTCGACATCATGGAGGACATCAACGGCCGCAGCTCCGACTTCAGCACCATCCACTGCGGGGTGAACCCCGGCGGCCCGTGCAACGAGTCCACCGGCATCGGCTCGGGCGAACGCGCCTGCTCGGGCTGCCAGACCGGCTTCCACGACTACGCCGTGGAGATCGACCGCTCGGTCTCGCCCGAGCAGGTCCGCTTCTACCTCGACGGGAACAACTTCTACACCGTCAGCGCCAACCAGGTGGACGCGACGACCTGGGCCAACGCGATCGACCACCCGTTCTTCATCATCTACGACCTGGCGATGGGCGGCGGCTTCCCCAACGCCTTCGGCGGCGGCCCCAACTCGGCCACGGTCTCCGGCGGCAAGCTCGTCATCGACTCCGTCGCCGTCTACAACAAGGCGCCCGGCTCCGGCTCCGGCGGCTCGGTGAGCGGCCAGACCATCACCGGCCCGGGCGGCAAGTGCGTGGACGTGGCAGGTGACGACACCGGCGGCGACGGCACCGCGGTCCAGCTGTGGGACTGCCAGTCGGCGGCGAAGGACCAGCACTGGACCTGGAGCGGCCAGACCCTCCAGACCCTGGGCCGCTGCCTGGACATCGCGGGCGGCGCCAACGCCAACGGCACGCAGCTGCAACTGGCCACCTGCAACGGCGGCGGCTACCAGAACTGGGTGCGCCGGACCGACGGTTCGCTGCTGAACCCGACCACCGGCCGCTGCATCGACTCGCCCTCGGACGCCACCGCCAACGGCACCCGGCTCCAGATCTGGGACTGCAACAGCTCCGACGCCCAGAAGTACGCCATCGGCACCCCGATCTACGGCCCCGGCGGCAAGTGCGTCGACGTGGCGGGCGACGACGTCGGCACCGACGGCACCGCGGTCCAGCTGTGGGACTGCCAGCAGGCGACCTCGCTGGACCAGAAGTGGACCTGGAACGGCCAGACCCTGCGCACGCTCGGCCGCTGCCTGGACATCGCGGGCGGCGTCAACGCCAACGGCACGAAGCTGCAACTGGCCACCTGCAACGGCGGCGGCTACCAGAACTGGGTGATCGACTCCGACGGTTCGATGTCCAACCCGACCACGGGCCGCTGCATCGACTCCCCGTCCGGCGCCACCGCGAACGGCACCCGGCTCCAGATCTACGACTGCAACGGCTCGGCCGCGCAGAAGTTCGCCCTGGCCTGACCGGCGGACGCGCGGACGCAGCGAAGCACTGGGAGGGGCCCCGCCGGTCACGGCGGGGCCCCTCTCCCACCCCGGGTCGGCGGGGGAGTTCAGCCCAGCGAGAGCGGGTCCCTGGACGGTGCGTCGCGCTGGTCGGTGAACAGCCCCTCGGGCGGCGCGAGGACGGGCAGCGGCTCGGGCGGGTCCTGGTGGCCGTCGGCGCAGCGGCCGAACGGGCCGAGGTCCGGGTCCATCAACACCCGCAGGTGCGGGTCCACATGGTGCAGCCACCAGTGCGACAGCCCCATCGCCGGGTCGAAGCGCAGGTGCTCCCAGGCCCGCCAGATCGCGTCCAGCCGGGACAGCGCCTGGGCGTGCCGGTACCACTCCGGACACCACACCCGGCCCGACCCGGGCGCCGGGCGCGGGACGAGGTGGATGAAGCGGTCGGTGACGAACTCGTTGACGTTCCCGTAGAGCAGCTCCGCCGACCGGGCCGCCCGCACCTCGTCCTGCCGGATGTCGTCGGCTGTCTCCGCGGCCTCCGCTGTCTCCGCCGGCCCCGCTGTCTCCGCCGGCCCCGCGCCCGGCTCTCCGTCCTGCGGTGCGGTCATGGCCTCATCCACTCCTCTGCTCTGCGGCGTTGTACGTCAAGGGCGTCGTCATAGCGGCCGACGCGGTGCAGCACCTCGGTGAGCCGGCGCAGCGACCGGTTCAGGCCGGCCTGGGCGTCGGTGTCGTGCGGGTCCCGGTCCACCAGCAGCCGGTAGCCGCGGACCGCGAGCCGCGCCGGCGCCACCGCGCGGGCCGCCCGGCGCACATCGTGCGCCCCGCACCGGCTCAGCGCCCCCGCCAGGCTCCCCAGCAGCGCCGCGGTCCGCCGCGGTGTCAGCTCCCCGCGGCCGGCCAGCGTGTGGCAGGCTTCCTCCGCCTCAAGGGCGGTCGTCCAGGCCGCGGCGTCCCGGCCTGTCATGGCCTGCCCCTCCGCGAGGCGCAACAGGCCGTAGCAGAGCAGCAGTTCGTGGGCCGACCGGTCCGCGCCGGCCAACTTCCGCCGCAGGCCCACCTCATGGGCCGCGACCTGCACGGCCTCGCCGAAGCGGCTGGTGAGCATCAGGGCGCGGCCCAGTTCCGTACCGGCGTCCGCCAACTGCCGTTCCGCGCCCGGGTCGTCGGCCGCCAGCCGCGCCCACAGGCCGTACGCCTCCCGCAGCGCGGGGACCGCGCGGCTCTGCGTGGCCTGGGTCGTCAGGTAGCTGGAGCCGAGGTCGTACAGGCAGTACGCCAACTGCCGCCGCGCTTGGCGGTCGGTCCGGGCCAGCCGCCGGTAGGCCGGGAGCGCCTGGCGGAGCACGATGCGGACGGCGACCTGCCGGTCGTGCTTGCGGTAGAGGTCGGACAGGTCGTGCAGGGCGCTGGCGTACTCGTACGTGTAGAGGCTGGGCGCGTACCGGCTCAGGGTGCGGCGGATGGCGAGGGCCTGGTCGTGGGCGGCGAGCGCGTCCGCGGGGCGGCCCAACGCGTCGTAGGAGCGGGCGAGTTGGAGGGCCAGTACCGACTGGTTGTGCAGGTCGCTCGCGCTGAGCGGCAGCGCGGCCTGTGCGTAGCCGGCCGCGGCCTCCTCGCCGAGTTCCACCGCCGTCCAGTGGTCCCGCTCGTCCTCGTGGAGGAAGGCGAGCATCCTCAGGGAGTCGGCCAGGCGGAGCCCGGCCGATCCGTGCCCGTCGCGGGCGAGGGCCTGGCGGTGCCCGATGGCCGCCATGACGGACGCCCGCGCCGCGGCGCGGTCCCCCTCGTAGAACTGGTTCCAGGCGAGGTTGTGCAGCACCTGCGCCAGGGTGGAGCGGTGGGCGGGCACGTCCGCGGCGAGCGGCCCGAGCAGGGCGATCGCCTCCCGCTCCAGCGCCATGCTCCCCTCGGGGGGCCGGCCCGCGGCGGCGTAGTCGACGGCCAGGCCCATCAGCGCCTGGGCGAGGTCGCCGGAGTACGCGTCGGGATTCTCCCGCGCGGCTTCGCGGAAGGTCCGGACGGCCTCCTCGCTCAGGGCCAGCGCCGGGGCGTCGGTGTTCCGCTGGAGGCGCCAGAGGTTGGCGCTGCGCGCGACCAGCGCCATCGGGAGCAGATGCGGGTCCGGGTCGGGCAGGCGCCAGGCCAGCGCGCGGGCCCGCCGGACGGCCTCGGCGGTGTGGTCGTCGGACCGCGCGACCTGGTCGAAGTCCGTGGTGGTCGGGTCGAGTTGCCAGACCACGTACGACTGGTCGACCAGCGCCCGCACCAGGCCGCTCTCGCGCTCCGCCGTGTCCTCCTCGCCGCCGCCTTCCTCGGTGAGCGCGCGGAAGAGGGCGAGGGCCCGCGTGCCGGCGCGGTGGGCCCGGGGGAGGTCACCGGTCTGGCGCAGGGTCCGGGAGAGCAGGAGCAGGGAGTCGGCCCAGCCGGCGCGGTGGGCCGGTGCGCCGGTGGCGGCGGCGAGGCGTTCGCGCAGGGCCGCGGCGGCGTCGGCGGCCTCGCCGGCCGCGGCCAAGTCGCCGGTGGCGAGGTGGCGTTCGGCGAGCTGGTGCAGGTCGGAGGCGTGCTCGCCCAGGGTGCGCGGGTCGTCGGTGGCGGTGCGCTCCAGGTCGTCCAGGTCGGCCAGGTCGGCCAGGCTGTCCGGTCGGCTCAGCTCGCTCAGCTTCCGGGCGACGTCCAGCGCGTAGCCGCGCAGCACATGCGACTGCTCCGGCAGCGTATGGGCGTGCGCCCGAAGCATCGCCGCGGTCAGGGGCGCGTCGTCCGGAGTGGCGCGCAGGGTCTGCCGCAGCCGGTCGACGACGGTGCTCGCCGCGCCGGGGCGGCCCTCGTTGGCGTGGGCGACGGCGGCGCGGGCCAGCACCGTGAGGATCTGCGCGCGCTGGTGGTCCGGGGCCCGGGAGAACAGCCGGGTGAGCAGCCCGTCGTCGCGTACGACCTGCTCGGAGGCGTGGTACTCCGCCAGCCGGTCCGGCTCCAGCCGGCCCCAGTGGCTCCCCTCGGACGAGGGGTACAGGTCGCGCAGCCAGGCCGTGAGCGCCGCCACGGTGCCGTGCGGTGCGTGGGGCAGCAGCCGCCCGACGGTGGCGCGGGCCTCGTCGGCGTCCTGCGCCGGGCACAGCACGGCGGTGGCCGCGGCCTGCGCGAGCAGGTCCTTCTCACGGCGGCTCATGCCGCGCTCGTCGGCCACCTCCAGCCAGTACCGCCGTTCGTGGCCGATGAGTTCGGCCTCCAGGGTGCCCTGGTCCTCCTCCTCGGGCGGGGCCGCCGCCGGGTCCTGCGCGGGCCGGGCCTGGCGCAGCAGCGCGGCCAGGGCCGACATCTGGACCGTCAACGCCGTCTGCCGGCCCGGGTGTTCGGACGCGAGGCGCCCGGGCGGGGCGTCGGCCAGGGCCGCCGCGGCCGCGCGCCAGTCGGGGCCCGCCGGGTCGGCGGTCTCCGCCAGGCGCCGGGAGAAGTCCGCGACCGCCCGCTCGAACGCCTCTGCCCGGTCGGCGACTTCGGGGCTCAGCGCGTGCAGCCGCACCTCGCGGACGGCGCCGGGAACCCGGTCCTGCCAGGAGCCGAGCGAGCGGGCGAGCAGCAGCAGGCGCACCGGGTGCCAGACCTCCGCGGCCTGCTCCAGCAGCTTCCGCACCACGTCGGGCCGCGACTCGGCGTAGTCCACGACCAGCAGCAGCGGGTGCTGGACCGTACGCAGCAGCCTCAGGTCGGCGGGCTCGCCCCGCACCTGGCCGACCACCCAACCCCGCCCGCGCAGACGGGACATGAGCTGCCGCGCCAGCCGGGTCTTGCCCTGGCCGCCGGGCGCGGTGACCACCCGGAGCGACGGCACGGCGCCGTGGTCGGCCAGGCACCACCGCTCCAGGTCGGCCAGCGTGTCCTGCCGGCCGTGGAAGGACACCACCTCGGCGTCGGCGCGCAGCAGCGTCGTCGGGGACGTCAACTCGCGCTTGGGCGGCGCGGGTTCCAACAGGTCGGCCAGCTCGGCCGGTTCGAGCAGCGGCTCGGTGCCGGTGGCCGCGCGGACCGCCGTACGGAAGCCCTCGCACGCGATCAGGTCCGCACTGCGGGTGTACGTCAGCCGGGTGCCGTGGCGCGGCCGCCGGTCCGCCCGCACCACGCCGAGCAGCAGCGGCTGCCCGGCCGCGAAGACCGCCGCCCCCGACATCCCCGACCACGGCGTCGCCCGCGAACCCGCCGTACCGTCGCCGTCGATCCCCAGCACCCCGGCGTCGTCCAGGATCTCGAACGTCGCGCCGCCGTGCGGCCGGACCCGGCCCACCAGCTTCTCCCAGTCCCCGCCGCGTGCCCGCTGCTGCCGCGGGAACCCCGCCGCGGTGACCGGCACCTCGCCGCCGCCCGTCACGCACCACCCCCAGCGCTGCGGGCGCCGCCCGAAGTCGCCGCGCAGCGGCCCCGGCACCGTCCACCGCGGGCTGCCCGCCGGGATCTCCAGCAGGGCGGCGTCCACCGGGCCCGCCGCGTCGTACCGCCACCACCGCACCGCGGCAGGGCAGTCGGCGTCCGTACCCGGGAGCGAGACGGCCACCTGCCCCGGGGCCGCGCCGTCGCGCGCCAGCAGGTGGGCGGCGGTCAGCACCAGCCGCGGCGCGATCAGGTAGCCGCTGCCGAAGCCCGCGGCCTGCACCTGGACGACCCGCTGGAACTGCACGTCCCGCTACTCGAAGTCACCCACGGCGACGTCCGCGCCGCCGCGCTCCGGCTTCAGCCGCAGCGTCACCCGCTGCACCGACCGGCTCGACCGCTCCCGCCGCGCCTCGGCCTCCACCACCCCGAACCGCAGCCGCCCGCCGCCGTTGCCCGCGCGCACCAACTCGACCTCGAACTCCGCGGTGATCTCCCCCAGCACGAACCTCAGCTCCGACCCCCGGGCCCGCTGCTCCGCCTCCGCGACCTGCGTCCGCAGCACCTCGATCGCATCCGCGAGGTCCAACCACTCCCCGCCGCCCTGCCCCACCTCACCCATCCCCGCCACCCCTCCCCGTTCCCCGTCCCGGCATCGTATCGGCCCACGCCCCCGAAATCCCGTACCCCGCCGGGCGACCCCCCGCCCCCCGAGACGGCAGGACCGACGCCCACCCGTGCGTGCCGAGTCATGGCGTTCGGATCACCTCGCACACCGCGATCCACCACGTCCGCACGGCTTACCCCGCGCGCTTCACCCTCGATGCCACCCAGGACCGAACAGTTAGCAGCGTGTCTCTGTAACGGGCAAGTGGCTGGCGGCTTCGGTCGAAGGGATCGGCGACAGGTCAAGCGCCGGTGGCAGCAGCAGGACCTGGTGCGGGTCGAACGCCCGGAACGTCTTGTCCACCGCCGCCGGACGACCGTGCGGCTGCTTCTTCCCGACCGGCTCGATCTCGAACAGCCCATCCCGATCACGCATACCGAGATCATCCCGGACGAATGATCACCCCACCCAGCAGGGTTGTCGCATCTGACTTCCGCTCCTAACCTGACGGAATGTTGGGTATCGGGCACTTCTGGGCTTTCCTCGCCGTGGTCGCTGTGTTGATCGCTGTTCCAGGGCCGAGCGTGGTGTTCGTGGTCGGGCGCGGGGTGGCGCTTGGACGCCGGGCGGCGCTGGCCACGGCGGTGGGCAACAACGGCGGGGTGCTCGTCCAGGCCGTCTTGGTGGCCTTCGGGTTGGGAGCCGTGGTCGCGCGGTCGATCGTGGTGTTTTCGGTGCTGAAGTTCGCGGGCGCGCTGTATCTGGTCTACCTCGGTATCCAGACGTGGCGGCATCGCGGGGAACTGGCCGTTACGGACGCGCAGCAGCGGCCACCCGCCAACATGCGGCGCGTCGTCCGGCAGGGTTTCGTTGTCGGGGTGAGCAATCCGAAGGGCTTCCTGATCTTCTCGGCGGTGCTGCCCCAGTTCGTCAACCGCTCGGCGGGGCACGTGACACTGCAACTCCTGCTTCTCGGCATCGTCTGCGCCGTTGTTGCTCTGGTTTCCGACTCAGCCTGGGGGCTCCTCGCCGGGACGGCGCGTGGCTGGTTCCGCGGGTCGCCCCGCCGCCTGTCCGCGATCGGCGCAGCGTCCGGGGCGGTGATGGTCGGTCTCGGCGTCCGTCTGGCACTCACCGGGAATGACGTGTGACAACGCACCGGACTCTCGAAACGTTGCGCGGGCGCCGGTTACTGAGACACGCTCCTAGTGCTCTGACCGGGAAGGTTCGCCGGGGCCGGACAGGCGGAACTCCGTGCGGACGCCACTGCTGGCGGATAGCGTCTTGCTCACGGTGAGGGGGGTTTGTGATCAGGGCAGAACGTTCAGTTCCACCCCGCGTGGTAGCCGCGGAGGGTGTCGCTGTCGAGGCGGGATTCAAGAAGAGTTGCCTCTCGGAGGTTGGCAGGCTGCTCAGCCTGGCCGCTACCGTGAAGCCTCACGGGGTCATCGCGGAGAGCGGCACCGGTTCGGGAGTGGGCACTGCCTGGCTGCACAGCGGCCTCGGCGCCGGTGCCCGCCTGGTCACCGTGGAGCGTGACAGGGAGCTGGCCCGTCGAGCGGCCGGCGTCTTCGCGGACGATGAGCGTGTCACCGTTCTCACCGGGGACTGGCGGCTGCTTGAGCAGCATGCCCCCTTCGACGTCTTCTTCTGCGACGGCGGAGGCAAGCGTGACGACCCCGAGGGGGTCATCGAGCTGCTTGCTCCCGGTGGTCTTCTCATCCTGGATGACTTCACCCCCTCGCCCCATTGGCCGCCTCGTTTTGGCGGCGAAGTGGATGAACTCCGCCTGTTCTACCTCACTCATCCAGCCCTGGATGCCACGGAGGTACTCACAACGCCGGTCAGTTCAGCGGTTGTTGCGGCACGCCGCCTCTAACCAGGAGGGTGGCAGCGGCTCTTGATCAAGCCGCGAGGGCCGGTCTGCCCCCCAGCGGATGCCCTTCCGCTGCCCGGCCGCGCCCGGTGGCTTCCTCACGCCGCACCGCTTGCGTCGGCTGTGGGCGGCAGAGCGGCGCCTTCTTCCGTCCTCGGGGGAGAAGGTCGTACGCCATGTCCGTCTACCGGTCGGCTCTGGTCCAGGAGGCGGTGCATGACGACCGCGGGGATGGCCGGATTCCGGGCGGCCTGGCATGCGGTGGCCGTGCGGTGCAGGAGCGCGGTGACGACGTGGACGGGCAGCCGCGGGTCGGCGGCGGCTGTGTCCCTGATGCCGTGGTCGGGATCGTCGAGCAGCCGGACCACCGCGTCGCTGGACAGGCGCGGGTCGCGCAGGGCCTGTCGGCGGACATCGGGGCGGCTGTCCTTGCTGAAGAGTTCCACCAGCTCTGCCGAGGAGCTCGGGTCCATGAGAGCCAACCGACGGGTGCGGGGATCAGGGTCGTCCGCGTATCGCAGTGTGTGCCGGCGCGGGAAGTTGGGGTGGTTGACGATGCGTACGAGCGAGTACCCGTTCCACTTGCGCGCCATCTCCAGGAGCACCTCAGGCGGTGCCTCGGAGCAGCGCTCGGCGAGGAACAGCCGTACGACCCAGTCGTCGTCGTGTGCCAGCAGCGCGACCACGTCCGGCGGCAGGTGCTCCATCCATGCGACGCTGCGGCGCAACATCGGGTGGGCGGAGGCGGCGCAGCGGCGTACCGCTGCCTCGTCGGCCGCCAGTGCCAGGACCCACGGGAGCGGGTTGCATCGGGCGCTGGGGTCGAACTCCACTGCTATACGGGAGCGTTGCGCCTCGGTCAGGTCCGGCCGGACCGAAACCAGCAGGCGGACGGCGGGGTCGGGGTCCTTGCCGAGCCGCGCCACGAGGTCGGCGTGCAGACGCACGTTCTGTGCGGCCGCCCGGCGCAGCGTGGGTCCGACGCCATAAACCAGGCTCTCGGCCAGTCCCCGTGTGAGCATGCAGTCTGCGGCGGCCCGTTCGCGGTGGCGGTCATCCGGAAGCCCCGCAAAGCAGTCCACCGGCATCGGCACACAGTGGTGGTGCCGCAGGACAGCCGCGGTGCGTACCCCCGGGTCAGGGTCGGTGCGCAGAGCGGCTTGCGCCGAGGAGTCCAGGTGCGGCCAGGCACGCGGCGCGGCAGCGCGGCGGACCTCCGGTGCCGGATCGGAGGCCAAGGCAGTGAGATGCCGTACGGGCAGGTCCCGGTGGAGAGCCAACTCGGCGCGTACCCGCGGACTGGGGTCAGCGGCGAGCCGGGCGAAGGTCTCGTCGGTGAGTTCCGATCGGTCGTCCACGGCACAGGTGAGGAACACCCAGCGGTGGGCCGGGTCAGGGTCGCGGAAGAGCCGGGCCCGGTGCCGGGCGTCAAGCATCGAGCGCTCCGCCAGCCCTTTGCGCACGTTCCAGTCCGGATGCGCGATCCAGTCCTCGACCACCTCCTCGGGAAGTTCCCGAAAGACCAGCCCGGACGGGAGACGCTCCCCGGGGCCCACGTCGAGGAGTCGCCGCAGTACGGACGCGGGCGCCGCGCGGTTCCGGGCCAGCCCGTCGCGCCACGCGCGGCCCAACTGGCTTGAGGGGGAGCACCGTTGGAGGGCGCACTGCCAGGCGGCTGCCGCGTGCGGTTCGCTCGGTGCGCGTTCCCCACCCGTATTCGTCACGGCCACCATGTTCCTCCCTTTGCCTTGTGCGGACAGGCGTTGGCCAAGGCGCGGTCTTTCGCGGTGGGGCCCGGGCGGTCACACTCGCGGGCGGCTGCTGTAGGGGACGTGCGGGAGGTGAGGGGGAGGCATGGCGAGGAAGCGCAGGCGGCGGTCGGTCGCGCGGCGGAACGCCGTACTGGGGGGCGCGGCCGTGGCGGCGCTGCTGGTCGCGGAGGCGTGGGCGCGCGTGTGGCCGTACGTGGTGGGGGTCGCGGGCATGGGGGCCGTCGGAGTGGCGGCGTGGTGGATGTGGCGCACGGACCGGTCGGCGCGCGGGGCGGACCGGCGGTGGCGGGCGGAGGAGGCGCTACGGCTGGGGCGCCGTTCGCTGGCCGAGGTGGACGCCCTGAGCTGGCAGGACTTCGAGCGCTACGTCGCCGAGCTGTGCCGCCGCGACGGCTGTACGGACGTCACCGTCACCGGCCGGTCCGGCGACCTCGGCGCGGACGTGACGGCGACGCTGCCCGACGGCCGCCGCCTGGTCGTGCAGTGCAAGCACTACGCCCCGCACCGCACCGTGCCCAGCGGCGACGTGCAGAAGTTCATCGGCACGGCCTGGCTGCACCACCGCGCGGACGCCGCGGCCTTCGTCGCCACCTGCCGTTTCAGCAACGCGGCCCTCGCGCTGGCGGTCCGCCACCGCATCCTCGCCGTCCACCGCGACCTGCTCGGCCAGTGGAACACCGGCACCCCGCTCCTCGCGCTCTACCCCCTCAACGGCACCGCCCAGGGCCCCCGCCCCACGCGCTGAGCGCCCCACCCGGCGGCAGGCGTGCTTCTCGACGCGTTGCGCGACGCCAGCGAGCGCCGTCAAGTGATCGTCACCAGCCACAGTCCCGATCTTCTCGACCGCCACGACTTCGATCTCTCCGAATTGCGTGCCGTGCGCTCCATCGGCGGGGAGACCAAGATCGGTCAACTGGACGAGGCGGGCGTTCTCGCCCTTCGCGAGCAGCTCTACACTCCCGGTGAACTCCTCCGGAACGACCAGCTGCTTCCCGACGTGACCGCGGCCCCAGGTCCGGGGGCGCAGCGATGACGTCCACCCCCACGGTGGCCCCGATCGTGGAAGGCCACGGCGAGGTCCGAGCGGTGCGCGAGCTCATCAGCCGTATCGCCGCGGAGATCTGCGGGACCTGGACGGAGGTCGCCTCCGTCCGGCCTCGTCATCCGGGCGTGGTGCGGGAGGGCTTGGAGGCGTACGAGGGTCTGGGCGGCGGTGAGGGGCGGTGTCGCGGAGGTGGTCGACGTCCTCGGGGTCGTTGGCGGTGCGCGCCCCGAAGGCGCATGTCCTTCGGGGCGCGCGGCAGGGGTTTCGGGTTCAGGCGTTGTAGCCGCCGTGGGCGTCCAGCACCGCGCCCGTGACGTACGACGCGGCGGGGCTCGCCAGGAAGGCGATCGCCGCGGCGATTTCGTCGGGGTGCCCCATGCGTTGCAGGGACAGCGAGCTGAGCAGGGCCTTGAGGGTGTCGGGGTCCGGCGGTTGCATGCCGCTGTCCATCAGCCCGGCTTCCACGACGTTGGCCGTGATGTCGCGGGGCCCGAGGTCCCGTGCGACCCCCATGGTGTACCTCTCGATGCCTGACTTGGTCGCCGAGTAGTCGGCAACGCCCGGGACACCGACCCGGGAGCCAAGTCCGGAACTCACCGTGATGATGCGGCCGCCCGTGCGCAGCACCCGGGAGGCGGCCCGGATGACGGCGATCACGCCGAGGTAGTTGGTGGCGTGCATCCGGTCCAGTGCGGCGGTGTCGGCGTCCGGGTCGTCCACTGTGCGGCCCTGCTCCACCGAGATCGCCGCGTTGTTGACGAGGATGTCCAGACCGCCGAAGTGCGCGACCACGTCGTCGATCAGCGCCGGCGCCCGGCTCGTGTCCGCCTGGTCGGACTTGAAGGCGACGGCCTTCGCTCCCTTGCCCTGCACCTCGTCGACGACGGCCTGCGCCTGCTTCTCGGAGCTGACGTAGGTGAAGGCGACGTCGGCGCCCTGCTCGGCCAGCAGCCGTACGGTCGCGGCTCCCAGGCCGCGCGACCCCCCGGTGACCAGGGCGACCTTGCCCGTGAGTGGCTTGCTCATTCTTCTCACCTCGTTGATTGGTCCGACAGTCGCAACGGTAATTGTTACGACAGTCTGTTGCAACATTCGCTGTTACGACTGACGTATCATGGAGCGTTGCGGCCGAAAGGAGGAGTCCATGAGCGCCAACAGCAGGCTGACCATCGCCGCGCACGCGCTGGCCTGGATCGGCCTCTACCAGCGCCAGGGACATGAGGTCGCCACCTCCGAGCAGATCGCGAGCAGCGCGAACACCAACCCCGTGGTGATCAGACGGCTCCTCGGCGAGCTGCGCAGGGCCGGGCTCGTGGAGTCCCGGCGGGGCGTGGGCGCGGGCTGGTCGCTGGCCCGCGATCTGGAGTCGATGACCCTGCTCGACGTGTACGAGGCAGTGGAACCCGGGCCGCTGTTCGCCATGCACCGCACCACCCCGGACCAGGGATGCGTGGTGGGTCACGGCATCCAGCCGGCGATGCAGAGCATCTACGAGGGCATCGAGGAGACCGTGAGAGCCGAGCTGGCCCGCGTCACCCTCGCGAACGTCCTCCGGGACGTACTCGCGGCATGACGTGATCTTGTTCCCGTGCCGCGCTCCGGCGTGGACACCCGACAGGAAGCGGTTGGGGCGGGCAGTCGAGCGGAGTCAGGCGACGACCCGGGGGTCGGGCCGGAGGCGGGCGGTGAGTTCGGCGACGACGTTCCTGCCTGATCGTCGTCGTAGGAACGCCCGCCGAACTCCAGCCCTTCGAAGGGGCTGGACAGCAGGAATTCCTCGAAGCCGTCCGTGGCCAACCGGACCCACCGGTTGAGCATCTCCGGTAGCGCTTCGAGCTCGGTGTCAGCGAGCTCCGCGTCGAAGTGTCCGGCCTGGTCCTCAGGCAGGGAGCCCCGAATGTCGCGGACAATTCGCAACGGATGGCCCGGCGCCGCAGACCCGGGCGCACGCGCAACGTCGCCAGTCGCACCTGTCACGGTCACCCCCCAGGCGTCTGTCACCCGCCAGGCTAAGAACTCCTGACGAAATGATCTCCAAGGTGGTTGGATTACTCCGGGACTGATGACGTCACCTCAGTGAGACCGACGTTCTGATGTGGCCGTCGACCGAAGGAGGCGGCACATGGCTGTCGTCATGGATCTGATCTGCTACCCCATCAAGGGATGCGCGGGCACTTCGATGAGCGATGCGCTCCTTACGTCGGCGGGCCTCGCGCACGACCGCAACTTCATGGTCATCAGCGAGGACGGGGTCTACCGCACCCAGCGCCGCCACCCGCGCCTCGCCCTGATCCGGCCCGCCGTCAGCGCCGACGGCGCTCGACTCACGCTCGACTCGGCCGACAAGACGGGCCGTTACGGCACAGTACGCCTCGACGTGACCACGTCCGCGCCGCGCCGCGACGTCGATCTGTTCGGCGCCGCCTTCCAGGGGATTGACCAGGGTGACGACGCCGCCGCATGGCTCTCGGAGGTCCTCGGCACCCCCAGCCGTCTGGTCCGCGTGCCACCGGAGCACGACCGGGTCGCCGACGGCCTGACCCCTGGCCCCTCCGGCTATGCCGACAGCAGCGCCGTGCACCTGCTGTCCCGCGCCTCCCTCACCCTCCTCAACCGGCGGATGGCCGAGCGTGGCGCCCCGCCCCTGTCGATGAACCGCTTTCGCCCGAACATCGTCGTCGACAGCCGCGACGGTCTCGGTCATGACAGCGACGGCGGCGACTGGGCCGCCGTACCGCACGCCGAGGACCGCGCACGCCGCATCACCACCGGCGGGGCCGAGTTGGGCTATGCCAAACTCGCGGTGCGCTGTGCGGTCACTCTGGTTGAGCAGGAGGTTGGAGCGCGGCGGGGGCGGGAGCCCCTGCGTACGCTCGCGGGCTACCGGCGAGCGGCGAGCGGGGGCGTAGTGTTCGGCGCGAAGTTCTCCGTGATACGGCCGGGGAAGCTGTCAGTCGGCGACGAGGTGGTCGTCCAGGAGTGGGGCGACGCCGAACGGTAGGAACACCTAGTGCGATGACTTCAGGCGCCGCCAGCAGATCAGTGCGCACCCAAGGGTGAGGAAGGCTTCGTGGATGTCGTCGCGGATCTCCCAGCGGATCCGCAGGCGGCGGAACCAGTGCAGGTGGGCGAACGCGCGTTCCACGACCCAGCGTTGGGTGCCCAGGCCAGAGCCGTGCTCGGTGCCGCGGCAGGCGATCAGCGGCTTCACGCCGAGATCCCAGACCAGTCGGCGGTACTTGTCGTGGTCGTAGCCGCGGTCGCCCAGCACGACGTCCGGGCGGCGGCGGGGCCGGCCGCGTTTGCCCCGCACGGGCGGCACGGCCTGGAGCAGTGGGATCAGCTGGGTGACATCGTTGCGGTTGCCACCGGTCAGGGTGGCGGCGAGCGGGATGCCGGTGGCATCGGTGATCAGGTGGTGTTTGCTGCCCGTCCGGCCCCGATCGACGGGGCTTCGTCCGGTCTTGGGCCCCCTTTAGCGCCCGGATGTGGGGGCCGTCGACGGCCGCCCGGGTGAAGTCGAGGGCGTTCACAGCACGGAGCTTGGCGAGGAGGTCTTCGTGCAGCCGGGGCCACACACCGGCTTCTGTCCACTCGGCCAGGCGACGCCAGCAGGTCATGCCCGAGCCGAAGCCGAGTTCCTGCGGCAGGTGTTCCCAGGCGATCCCGGTGTGCAGCACGAACAGGATGCCCTGGAACACCAGCCGGTCAGGATGCCGCTTGCGCCCAGGATGTCGGGTCCGACGTTCGACTGTGGGCAGCAGCGGCTCGATCACCGCCCAAAACTCGTCGTCAACTTCCCACGGCTTCAGTCGAGCCACCCCACACCTCGGATCATCAGTCCCGGAGTGATCCGACCACCTCGTGGATCATTTCGTTAGGAGTTCTAAGGCCACCCGCTGTCTCCCCGAGCAGGGATCAGCGCCCGAGCCCGCCCGTCGAGGAGCCGCCGCCCGTCGAGGAGCCCCCGCACCGCAGGGGTGCCGTACAGCGGGGGCCGTTCAGAGGGCCGGGGCGGGGCGGACCGGGTAAGCCGGGAGGCGGGCGTCCTTGAGGGAGGACGGGGAGAGCGAGAGACCGAAGCGCTGCTCCACGACCCCGAGGGTGCGGCGGCGGACCTCGGTGTACGGCTCGTCCTCCGCGGCGAGCAGCGCGGCACCGTCCGGCCGCAGCACCTGCCCGCGTACGAGGTCGGGAACGAGCAGGTCCGGCTCCTGACCCCAGCGCCAGATCTCCTCGCCCAGCCCGAAACCGCACAGCGTCACCCCGTCCCGCGCGTAGAAGACGGTGGCCGGCGGGTGCTCCCGCATCGGCGCGTAGCGGACGGCCTCGGCGCCGAGGCGGGACACCTCCGCCAGCCGCGCCGCACCGCCGGTGTCCCCGTACTCCACGGCGAACGACCAGCCCTCCTGCTCGCCGACCCGGACGACGCCGTCGCCGTCCCCGTCCGCCTCGTACGCCTCGCCGAGGTCCCAGGCTTCGGCGTCCGTGATCGGCTCGGTCACCGCGCCCGGGTCGCCGCCCATGCGTACGGCCAGCTCGTGCGGCGATATCCCCCGCGCGAACACCACCCCGGACATCCAGTGCTCCAGACCGACCAGCCAGCGAATCCCGTCGCCCATGCAACCCGCTCCCTCACCCTGCGGCTGTGTCACCCGGCACGCACCCTACGCAGTGCCACCGACAACGCGGCTTCAGCGGTGCTCGGCGGAGGCCGCTCGCAGGGCGGCCGCCGCACCGTGCGGAACCGGTTCACCGTGCCCGAAGACCGCGGTGTCGACGTCCAGTTCGGCGAGGCGGTGGAGCGACGCGATCGCCCGGGCGCGGTCGGTGTTGAAGACGCCGAGGGCGGTCCGGCCGACGTTGGCGACGGCGTCCCCGGTGAACAGGGCCCGCGGCCCGGGCAGATGGAGAGCGATCGACCCGTCCGTGTGCCCGGGCACCGCCACCACGACGGCCCCGCCGCCGAACTCCAGTACGTCGCCGTCCGCCACCTCGCGGTCCACCGCGCACGGCGGGGCCGGGGGCAGCGCCGGAAGGGCCGCCATCAACGGCACCTCGAACTCCGCGAGGACCGGCGGCGCCCCGGCCGCCTCGCCCCGGATCACCGGTGCCTCCAGGCGGTGGGCCACCACCTCCGCGCCGTGCCGGGCGGCCAGTTCGGCGGCCGAGCCCGTGTGGTCCTCGTGCCAGTGCGTCAGGACGATCCGCCGCAGTACGCCGTCCAGCACCTCGTCGATCGGCGCGGCGCTGCCCACCGCTCCGGTGTCGATCAGGGTCAACTCGTCGCCGTCACGCCACAGATAGGCCGCGCCCACCTCGAAGCGGAGCATGCGCAGGCTCGGCAGTACCTCGATCACGTCCATGCCGTCAGTCTGCGCGGCTGCCCGGACGGGCGTACGGCCGTTCGCTGACGGCTCACCGTCCGCTGACGGCTCACCGCGGTTCGCTGACGGCTCACCGTTCGCGGTCAGCTCACCGTTCGCCGGCGGCTCGCCCTCCGCTGACGGCTCACCGCCGCCCGTCGGGCCCGGGCAGCACCGCCAGCGCGGTCTCCGCGACGTGCCGCACCGTCTCCGGGTCCAGCCCGGCCTTGCCGACCGCCTCGACACCGCGGACCACCGTCAGCAGCAGCGCCGCCAACCGCTCGGGGTCCGCGGCGCTGTCGATGTCGCCGTGGCGCTGGGCGGCGCTGATCTCGGTCCGCAGCAGGGCCAGCAGCGCCGTCATGGTCTCGGCCGAGCGCGCGGCGACCGTCGGATCGTGCTGGGCGAGTTCCGCCGCGCCCTTGGCGAGCAGGCACCCGCGGCGCTCGGCGTCGGAGGCGGTGTTCTCCGCCATGAGGTGCACGTATGCCGACAGCCGGGCCCAGGCTTCCGCGTCCGGGCCGCCGGCCAGCTGCCCTTCGGCCACTTCTACGACCGCGGCGCACCAGTCGCCGAACACCCGGTGGAACAGCTTGCCCTTGTCGCCGAACGCGCCGTACAGGCTGCCCTTGCCCAGGCCGGTCACCTGGGCGATGTCGTCCATCCGGGTCCCCGCGTAGCCGGTCGCCCAGAACTGCTCCCGGGCCCGCTCCAGGACGTGGCGTTCGTCGAACGCGCGTGGTCTCGCCATGGTCCCAGGCTAACCGTTCTTGACTCGATCGTCCATTACTGCCTACGTTGTGGACGATCCATTCCACAACCGAAGGGGTTCGACATGGCAGGCGCGTTGCGGGAGAAGGTGGCCGTGGTCACCGGGGGGAGCAGCGGGATCGGGCTGGCCATCGCCCACCGCTTCGTCCGGGAGGGCGCGCGGGTCTTCGTGACCGGCCGGGACGCCGACCGCCTCGAAGCGGCGGTCGGGGAGATGGGCCCCGCGGCCACCGGCATACGGTCCGACGTCTCGGTCCTGGCCGACCTGGACGCGCTCTACGCGCAGGTCCGCGAGCAGGCCGGACGTATCGACGTACTGGTGGCGAACGCCGGAATCGTCGCGGACGCCGCACTCGGCGCCCACACCGAGGCGAACGTCGACCTGACGCTCGCCGTCAACGTCAAGGGCACGCTGTTCACCGTGCAGAAGGCGCTGCCGCTGCTGGCGGAGAACGCCTCCGTCCTGGTCGTCGGTTCGAGCAACAGCGTGCGGCCCAACGAGCACCTCGAGGTCTACAGCGCCTCGAAGGCGGCGGTCGCCAACCTCGTGCACAACTGGGCCCGGCAGTCGCGGGAGCGCCGGTTCCGGGTCAACGTCCTCAGCCCCGGGCCGACACGGACCCCCGGCCTGCTGAACGCCGCGGGGCCGGACGCCGACCGGTTCGCCGAGGCCGTCGTGCCGCTGGGGCGGCTGGCCGACGCCGAGGAGATCGCGGAAGCCGCCCTCTTCCTGGCCTCGGACGCCTCGTCGTTCGTCACCGGCGCCGAACTCTTCGCCGACGGCGGCTACACCCGGGCCTGAACGACGGCCGGCGGTGCGCCCCCTTCCGGAGCGACGGGGCGCACCTCCGCCCGCGCGGGCGCGCCGTACGAGGGCCGGCGCGCCGCGGTCGCCCGCACCGCCCCAACTCCCGCCCGACACACGCGAATCCGCCCGCCGCCACCTGCGTCCGCCATGGACGCGACAACCGTTCCCCGCTACTCTCACTGCTGTTCCGCCGCCCCACGC
Source organism: Actinacidiphila sp. bgisy145 (assembly GCF_057708125.1). Classification (NCBI taxonomy): domain Bacteria; kingdom Bacillati; phylum Actinomycetota; class Actinomycetes; order Kitasatosporales; family Streptomycetaceae; genus Actinacidiphila; species Actinacidiphila sp. bgisy145. Next base: position 53,682 of record NZ_JBYIRL010000036.1, on the reverse strand, counting down.
ACCCCACTGCCCCCACCCGACGTGTGACAACGTTGTCGGGTACATGGCGGCGGAACGGCCCGCGAGAACTCCCCTTACCCCCACAAGGACCAGGAGCCACCGCCATGAAACGTACTGCCGCCTACCTCGGCGCCCTCACCCTGGCCGCCACCGCGTGGACGGTGGGCACGGCCCACGCCGCCCCGTCCTCATCCGGCACGACCACCTCTTCCGGCTCCGTCGAGCGGACCACCTTCTCAACCGCCCAGCAGGACAAGGCGATCGGCTTCTGGACGCCCGAACGGCTGCGCGCCGCCAAGGACGTGTCCAGCCTGACGCCGGCGCAGGCGGCGGGCACGGCCGCGAACACCGGCAGCGCGAGGGCGGGTTCGGCCGCCGACCCGGCCGGACCGGAGGTGAGCGTGCCCCCGGCGGCCGCCCCCGCCTCGCCCACCCGGACCTCCTCCGGCGCGGTCTCCCCGCTGTCGTCGCCCACCGCCTGGACCGGGGGCGGCCTGATCGCCACCACCGCCGGGAAGGTCTTCTTCCAGAACGCGGCGGGCGGCACCTACGCCTGCTCGGCCACCGTCGCCAACAGCGACAACAAGTCCGTGGTCCTCACCGCCGGGCACTGCGTCGTCGACGCCTCGACCGGCGAGGTCTACCAGAACTGGGTGTTCATCCCGGGCTACGCCAACGGCAACCGCCCCTACGGCACGTTCGCCGCGCGCAGCCTCTTCCACGACGGCCAGTACGTGTCCACCGGCGGCAACGCCAACTGGGACTACGGCTTCGCCGCGGTCGGCACCGTCAACGGCAGCACCCTCGTGGACACCGTGGGCGCGCAGGGCATCGCGTTCAACTCGGCGACCGGCCAGCACGTCCACTCGTTCGGCTACGGCGGCTCGGACGCCGAGGGCAACGGCGAGCGGCTGAACCACTGCGAGGGCGACGAGTTCGCCGACGCGGGCCGCGCCGACTCCACGATGTGGGGCATCGACTGCGTGCAGACCGGCGGTTCGAGCGGCGGCGGGTTCCTGGCGTCCTTCGACAGCTCGGCCGGCAGCGGTTACCTGGTCGGCAACATCAGCGTCAGCTCCGGCAGCAATGAGTACCACCCGGTGCTGGGCAACAGCGCGCTCAGCGTCTACCAGCAGGCGGGCGCGGCCTGATGCGTGCGGGCGCGGTCTGAGCCGCCGCTGTGCCCGCGCGCGTTTGTGCGCCGCACCGTGTCCCCGCGGTGCGGCGCACGGCCGACTGCCCCCATGCTGCGGCTACTTGCCCGCGCCGACCGGGTCCACGGTGATCGAGGAGGTGGTGCTGTCGGTCACCGGGACGTTGATCGAGACCGGGACCGTGTGCGAGTGCGTCTCGTTGGGCGGGGTGACGACCATGGACGTGAAGGTGACGCCGCTGCCGCCGCTGGTGTTCTCCGGGTAGTGCAGGGTGAAGCGGGTCTCCTCGCCGGAGGCCAGCGTGACGTCCGGCGCGCTCACCGAGCTGCGGTCGACACTCTGCGTACCGTAGTTGCTCTTGAGGTCGACCCCGGGGAAGCCGTGCATGGTGCAGGTGCCGGCGCCGGTGTTCTTCATGTTGACCAGGATCTCGCCCTCGCCCATCCCGCCGGAGACGCTGAAGGAGAGGTTCGCGGTCTTGCACATGCCGCCGTCTGCGGTGCCCGAGCCGCCGGAGCTGCCGGAGCTGCCGGAGCCCGAAGTGGCCGACGTGCCGGTGCCGTTCGCGGTGCTGGAGGAGGTGCCGCCGGCGGTCGTGCCGGAGGAACCGGAGGAGGAGCCGGAGGAGCCGCCGTCGTCCAGGGTCGAGCCCACCGCGGTGGAGGGCGCCGTGCCGGACGCGCTGTCGGTGTCGTCGTTGCAGGCGGTGAGCGACAGCCCCGCGGCCACCGCGACGAGGGCGACGATCGAGAGCTTCCCAAGACGCATTGCTTCTCCTCCGACATGGTGCCCGCCCCTGCCGAGCGGACCCTTCTGATCTTCCAGGACACCGCCGCCACCAGCGGAGTTCCGCGCCGGACCGCATCAAGACCGCGCTGTGACACACGAGTGGGGTCCCTGTGACGTACGCGGCCGGCGGCTGGGGGAGCACGCCGCCGACTACGGCAGGGCGGCCGCGATCTCGGCCTCGGGCCGGCCGGTGTGCAGGGCGAGCAACTCCGTGATCAGGTCGTCGAGGGGCGGCCAGGGGATCGTGCCGTGGTCGTTGTAGAGGCTGATCAGGCCGTGCATCGCGGTCCAGAGCAGCAGCCCGGCCTGCCACCGCTGCTCCTGTGTGGCCCGGACCCGGTCCGGTGCGGCGGCCGCCGCCAGTGCGTCGATGACGGCCCCGAGCATCTCCGCGCCGGCGCCGTGCTCGGACCGCGGGACGAGGTCGGCCGGCATCCGCCCGCCGAAGAGCGTGCGGTAGGGGCCGGGTTGGCCGACGCCCCAGCGCACATAGGCCGCGCAGCGGGCGACCAGCTCGGCGAGCGGGTCGCGGGCTGGGCGGGCGGCCTCCTCCATCAGCCGGGCCAACTCGTCGTAGCGCAGCCGCAGGACATACTGGACCAGCGCGCCGAGGTCCGGGAAGTGGCCGTAGATGCTCGCCGGCGCCACGCCGACCTCGCGCGCGACCTGCCGGAGGGTGAGGGTCTCCGGCTGGTCGAGGGTCGCCAGCAGCTTCGCGGCCGCGTCCACCAGCTGGGCCCTGAGCACCTGCCCCTGGCCGCGCGGATTGCGGCGACGGGCCGCGGGCGCGGCCTTCTCCTCGGGCTCGGCTTTCTCCTCGGGTGCCACCTCGCCCCCTTCCGACCAGCGTGAACCGGTGAGCAACGACGGTCCAGCCTACCGCTCGGCCGCCTTGACAGCCGTAACCAACACTTGTTTACTCATGTAGCCAACAGTTGTTCAGTAAAGGCGGACGATCATGCGTATCGCAGTACTCGGAGCGACCGGCCGGACCGGTCGCCTGCTCGTCGAGCAGGCGGCGGAGCGGGGCCACGACGTGGTGGCCCTCGTCCGCGCGCCGGACCGCTACACCCCGCCCGCCCCGGCGGGGCGCAGCCGGGTGGAGGCCCGGCGCGCCGACGTCACCGACCCCGGCGCCTTCCCCGCGCTCGACGACATCGACGTGGTCCTCTCGGCGATCGGCATCGCCAAGGGCGACGGCCCCGGCGCGCTGGTGGCCGGTGCCCGGCGGCTCGCCGAGTCCGGGGTCCGCACGGTGTGGCTCGGCGCGCTCGGCGCGGGGCCGTCGAAGGGGGCCGGCGGGCTGCTCTACTCGGTCGTGATGCGGGTGTTCGTCGGCGGCGAGCTGGCCGAGAAGGCGGCGGCCGACCAGGTCGCGCTCGACGCGGGCGCCACCGTGTTCCACGCCCCCGACCTCGCCGACGGCCCGGTCGCTCCGGCCTGCCGCGTCCTTCCGCTGGCGGACTACCCGCGCCCGTTGCTGCCGCCGCGGATGTCGCGGGCGAGTGTGGCATCCCTCATGCTCGCCGAGGCGGAGAAGCCGACCCCGACTCCGGGGATCGTCGTCCCCCTCGTATGACCCGGGTCGCGCTGGGAACGGGGGAGCCACGCACGGTCGGAGCGCCCCGCCCCCTCTCCACGCGACGTCGACCGTACGTCGTCCCCGGCGGCCGCCCCTCCGCCGCCGGGCGCCGGCCCCCACGCGGCGGCCCTCGGCACGGCGACCTCCCACAAGGCCCGGTCCTCCGACAACCGCGCGCCCCGGCGACCTCGGGGCGCCCGAAGTCAGCGGGCGGCGTCGGCTGGGCGCTTCAGTCGGCGGGTCGAGCTTCTCGCTCAGAAGCCATGGCCGGGAGCGGCCGCCAACTGGCGGCGACATCGCGCATGATCAGAGCGCAGTCCAGGGTCGCGCTCCCCGACGGGAAGGAGGCCGGGTCGTCGAAGAAGGACGACGCGGCCGAGCGAACCCGGCCGGCCTCTACGTGCCATGTGCCGGCCCGCAGTTCCATGCCCTCCAGGTGAGGGCCAGAAGTGGTGGCCGAGAAGCCTTTTGTCCCGCCTCGGAAGAAACGGGAAGCCTCGGCCAGATCGGCGAAGAGCTCGCTGCCTCGGAGCTCGTCGGACGGCTCGACGGTGACGTCCACCCGGGTGTCGCCGTCCCATGTCGCCAGCGCGACGCGCAGCTGACCAGGTGTCTCGTGCACCTCGAAGTGCGCTCGGCCGTGTTCGCCGGGGAAGAGGCGGCCTCCGGCCCAGACGTTGAGCCGCGAGGCGGTGTCGCGTCGTGGGATGTAGACGCCTGACTCGACGCCGTCCTGACCGTCCCACTCGACGGCGATCCGATGTGCCGCGTTCTCGCTCCGCAGGCCGAACGCCTTTGGTGCCCATGCCGGGCGGACATGTCCCAGGCGCAGCAGGCAGATCCCCGCAACCGCGTAGCCGTGCACGAGTTGCGGGCGCAGGGGCCCAGGAAGGAGGCGTGCTGCGGCGTCCGGGGCGACTCGATAGTTCACCAGGAGCCGTCGTTCGATGACGCTGGACAATCGCGGCTGCCTCATGATCCCTCGCTCTGCGCCCCGGCGCGTCATTTGGTGTGGCGACACACGATCTGCTCGGGGCAGACGGTGCTGAGGAACCGGTCGGCACCGGCGACCGCGTCAGAGGTGAGCCGCCTGCCGGAAGTCGCGCGGAGTGATGCCGTAGGCGGCGCGGAAGGAGCGGGTGAAGGTGGCATGGTCCTTGAAGCCGCAGCGGGCGGCGATGGCGTGGATCGGCTCGGCGGGCGTGGAGGCGTCGGCCAGGGCGCGGCGGGCGGCGGCCAGCCGCTGGGCGCGGATGTAGGCGGATACGGTCGCGCCTTCGGTTTGGAAGAGGCGGTGCAGATGGCTTCGGGATATGTGGTGCTGGGCGGCGACGGCACCCGGCGTCAGGTGAATGTCCCCCAAGTTGCGCCGGATGAAGGCTTGCATTTCCAGAATCTTGGTACGTGTGCGGGTTTCCGGAGAGAGGCGGTCGTCGGCGTCGAGGGCGCGCGCGAACAGTCCGGTGACGAGGTCGGTGAGCACCTGGCCGAGTCGGGGGGCCTCGGCGGGAGCGTAGTTGTCGGTGTCGTGCGACACCTGGATGAGGAACTGCGCCAGCAGTAGGCCGATGCCGTCGCGGGCCGACAGGCCCTGTCCAATCACCTGCTGCACCCGGCTCCAGGGGAGGCCGAGCGACGTCCTGGGCAGTTCGACGCCGATGATCTCGTGCTGCCCGGGGTGGCAGTGGATGACGTAGGGCACGGAGGTGTGGTTGGTGTGGAAGTCGTACGGGCCGAGGGCCCTCTCGGAGCGGTCCCACTGGGCCACGCCGCCACCGCGCAGGACGAGGGTGAGATGGCAGCTCTCCGGGTCGGACTGCCGCACGAGCCTGACGGGCCGGTGCCAGGTCAGATGCGGGTAGGCCGCGGGCCACAGCATGGCAGCGCCCAGCGAGAACTGGCGCAGCGTCGCACGGTAGTCGTCGGCGGATTCGCTGGTCAGGTGTACCGGCGCGTGCGTCTGGCCCAAGAGCTGCTGCCATGCGTCGAACCGGTCGGCCGCCGGTAAATCGATGCTGTTGAAGATTTTTACGTCGAGCATCCGGCCCCCCGATGCCTTATGTCTGGAGATACGCCCACCTCGCGAGGTGGAAGGTTCTCTCCCCCCGACCACTACACACCGCGACTCGACGCCCGACAAGAAGCGGTTTCAGCCTGCCTCGCCACTCTGGTGAAGAGGGAACGACGGGCAAGGTCCATGCGCCACCACCGCGGGGCTGCGATCGTGATCGCTGCGTGAAGATCCGAGCCTTGCCGGGATGGTGCGCGGAGGGCCTGCTGGGGACGCAGAGACAAGAAGAAGGCCACTGTGTGCCAAGGCGCAAACCGTTCTGACGGCGATATTTTCATGCGGCGGGAACATATACCGCGAGGAATGCGAATGCGCCGCCGGGAGGGATCTCGGGGGCGCAGATGGGGGAAATGATGAAATTCGCTCGTAGGGCGGCCATCGCCCTGACCGGTGTCGTGATGGCCGGCGGCCTCGCCACGGCGACGGCCGGGTCGGCTTCCGCCACGACCCAGCAGACGGCCATGGCCGGGCGGGTGGCACCGGCCGACTGCGTCATCAACTACGTTCCGGTCTACAACGGCTCCACCTTCGCCGGTGATGCCTTGTGGAACGCCAACCCCGACGATTGCGCGAACGGGGACAACCTCGGGGCCTTCGACGACCTCACCGACGGGTACAGCGTCGTCGCCCACCTGAGCACGGGCCGTCGGGTGGCCACTTCCGGATACACCGCCCCGTCGCCGATCATCTGGAAGGGCGGTGATCTGCCCGAGGGCCACCTGTACCACATGTGGGGGTGCCTGTCGAAGAACGGCGTCGAATCGCAGTGCACTCGGGAATACGACGTGTATTCCTGACAGTTCGCGGATTCTTCTGCTCCCGGGTGACGTCACAGGCGTGAGCTCCGATCCCGAACGACCAGTGCCGATCCCCTCACTCACTAGGCATGAGGGGATCGGCACTGTCGTGGTCGAGCTGTTGTTGCCGTTCAGATGACGCCGAAGTCCACGTCTCCCGAACGGACCAGGTCCAGGAGCGCTCCCCAGCCCTCGTGCGTCACGTGCAAGGCCGGACCGCTCTTGTCCTTCGAGTCGCGGATGAGGATGTCCGCGTGCACCGAGAGCCGGTTGGCCACCTCGACGCAGCTGTTGCCGGTGCCGTCGCTGTACGACGACTTGAACCAGGCGTCCTCAGCGGCCAATTGGCTTGCAGGAACGTACGTGCTCATGGCTCTACTACCTTCGGGCTAGTTCTTGCAGGAACTTGATGGTGTCTTCGAGGCCGAGGGCCAGACCCACCATGGCGTTGAACCGGCGGGTGAACCGGTCCACTTCACGGGGTTTGTCACTGGTCGACACGGCTCCCCAGGCGTTGTCGGTCTGCACACGGGCGGGCAGCCCTCCCAGACCGAGGATGGCGAAGTCGTTCGTGGCGCGGTACCCCCGCTTGAAGGGAAGCACCTGGACCGAGATGTGCTCCTCCTTCGCCAACTCGATAATCTCTTCGTACTGCTCACGCATCACGTCCTCGTCGCCCACCGGGGTTCTCAGCGCTGCCTCGCCGAGGACGATGCGGATGCGGACAGAACCTGCCCGCTCCAGGACCCGCCGCTTCCGCTCAATACGCAACTCCACATTGCGGTGGATGAACTCGCTGGTGTTGTCCTCGATGGGACGCTGTACCTCGAAGAGTGCTCGCGCGTAAGCCTCGGTCTGGAGCAGCCCGTGGATCACCGTGGGGTGGTAGGCACTGATCACCGAGGCCTCGGCTTCAAGGCCCACGTAGTGCGGCATCCCCGCTGGCATGAAGGTCCGGTACTGAGTGATCCACTCATCGCCCGTACCCTCCCGGTTCAGCTCGACCAGCTGCTCGATCAGTGTCTCATCCGTGACGCCGTAGCGCTTCAGGAGTGCGCGTAGATCCCCGGGGTTCCGGCGGAAGTTGAGCTCGCCGTGCTCGATCCTGGCGAGCGACGGTTCCGAGAGGGCCTTGAGGCCCTTGACCGCCGACCTGCGCGTCATGCCGCGCACCCGGCCCTCTTCGACGGGCGGGCAGTTCTCACGCAACTGCCTCAACTGGATGCCCAGCTCCAGCCGTTGCCCGGTCGCCCCACGTTTCGCTGCCATCTGCGCACTGCCCCCATGTCCTGTGTGTGCCGTTCGCCAACCCGTGCACAGTGGCACAGTCACTGCGCACCGTCCACTCGTCCGTGGGCAGGCCTCCGCATAGTCCGTTTCGCTGCTCTCAGAAATTTCTGGAGCGATCCGCTTGCACCATGGAGAGCCTACGCGGCACGGTAGACGAGCCACCGAGAACCGCGGGCTTCAGGCTTCTGACCTGTTCGAATCCGAGCCTGCACCGTTCTGCACGGCGACCCGCACCAGCCCCCGTACCGGCAGCCGGGATAGGAAAAACGCGAGCATGCCAATCACCTCCGCATCAGGGCCGAGCCCCGTCTCCGAGTTGCGCGCAGTGCGCGCGCTCTTCGACGTATCCACCGTCGTCGACGAACTGTCGGTGAGCATCAAGTGCTCTGGGAAAAAGCGGAGTTGTGACAACGGGCCGTCCTTCGCCGAGTGGGTGGGGCGCCTCCGCCGGGTCGGGGCGTACCGGCTCAGCTCGTGCGGTTTGTCTTTTCTTGTGGACGATGCGCAGCTTCTGATCAGTGAGTTGGTGACCAACGGGTTCGAGCACGGCAGCGGCCATCGGATCGTGTTCCGTCTCGTGGTCACCACGGACGTGGTCGTGATCGAGGTGGACGACGGCTCGCCGAACCGGCCCGAGGTTCGTACGGCCGGCGACCTTGAGGAGAGCGGCCGCGGCATGCTGCTGGTCAGCGCGCTCGCCGACTCCTGGGGGATCAGCCCCGACGGGACGCGGACGTGGTGCACCCTCGCGGTTCCGGCTCCGGCTCCGACGCGGCCACGTTCCCGCGCCTGTCTCGAACGGACGCCCAAGCCGCCGTAGCCACTCCAGCCCCGCTCCGGCGGTCCGCCAGCAGACGTCACTGACCGACCACGAACGAACAGGAACCCAGCACCATGAAGCCCGCGGTCCCCGCGCCCACTGCTTTACCCGCCACCGAGCCCGACGCCACGCCCGCCGTGGACACCGAGACCACCGGCGCCCCTCAACTCGCCCGCGCGAACGCGTTGTTCGCGGCCGGTCAGGTCAGCGCCCGGGCCCTGTACGCCCACCACCTCGCGTTCCTCCGCGAGAAAGCCGGCCTCTCCCTCCAGGGACTGGCCGACCAGTGCCACTACGAGCAGTCCTACCTCCACCGCCTGGAAACCGGCGGCCGCCTCGGCACCCTCACCGTCGCCCAAGCCCTCGACCGCTACTACGGCACCGGCACCCTCCTCGCCACCCTCTGGCGCCTGGCCAAACGCGAAGCCAAACACGCCGCAAACGGACTCACCGCCCTCGAAGCCGCCGCGACGAGCATCCAGGAATACGCCCTCACCACCATCCCGGCTCTGCTCCAGACGCCCGCCTACGCCGAAGAGCAGTTCGCCACCACCAGCCCGCAGTCGGCGGAGGCCCTGACCGCGCAGATCGAGGCGCTCCGTGAACGCCAAGCCCGCCTCACCGAGCCCACACCGCATCCGGTCCGCTACCGCGCTGTCCTCGACGAGTTGGTCCTCCACCGCGCCGCCCGCAACCCCGCCACCTGGGACGGCCAACTCGACCACCTCATCACCACCGCCCACCACCCCAACATCACCCTCCAACTCCTCCCCCTCCACGCCGGCCCCCACGACCTACGCGGCCCCCTCCACCTCCTCACCTTCCGCGCCCGCAACCCCCTCGCCTACGCACACGGCACCCTCACCGACCACACCACCGACGACCCCGACGACATCGAGGAACTCACCCGCCAGTACGACCAACTCCGCGACCTCGCCCTCACCCCCGCCCAGACCATCGAACACCTCCACACCCTCCGCACCGCCCACGCCGGCACCACCTGATGGGAGCCGCCGGGGATTGCCGTTCCCCCCACATGGCCCGGTTCGGGAGATTGACATGTTCATAGCCAATCGCGATCCTGTGGAAATGTGGGCGCCCGGCTGTTGACCTCTGTGCGGACGCGGTGGAGGAACGGGGAGCCCGCACGGTCGGAGCGCCCCGCCCCCCTCCACGCGACTTCGACCGGGCGTCGTCCCCGGGCGGCGCCCCTCCGCCGCCGGGAGCCGGCGTCCACGCGGAGGCCCGACCCTGGAACGGGACGATGAAACTGCTGCGAAGTCTCCACAGCGGGCTGGCGTTCGCCCTGTGCGGTGCGCTGGCCACGGTGCTGTCGCTGTTGTCCCCCGCACCCGCGCACGCCGCCCAGACCACCATCCACAACGCCGACCCGAGCGTCATCCGGGTCGGCAGCACCTACATCTCCGCGGAGTCCTCCGGCGGCGGCATCGCGGTGCGCGAGGCGTCCTCCCCGGACGCCCTCGGCGCGGCGACCTCCCACAAGGTCTGGTCCGACACCGCGGGCCGCGGCGAGGTCTGGGCGCCGGAGATCGTGGTGGACAGCGGCCGCTACTACATCTACTTCACGTCCGGCACCGGGGCGGCCCACCGGATGTACGTGATCAGCTCCGCCACCGCCGACAGCGGCTACGGCACCGAGACCGAACTCGCCCTGCCCGACGACAAGTGGGCCATCGACGGCAACATGTTCACCTTCAACGGGCAGCGCTGGTTCGTCTGGTCCGGCTGGGCGGGCGACACCAACGTCGAGCAGAACCTCTACATCGTGAAGATGAGCAGCCCGACCACGCCCACCGGCGCGCGCTACATCATCTCCCAGCCGCGCGAGAGCTGGGAGCGGGTGGTCGGCAACCCGTACATCAACGAGGCGCCCGCGGCCATCAAGGACCCCAACGGCCAGCTGCACATCGTCTACTCCGCCAACGGCAGCTGGAGCGACCAGTACTGCATGGCCGACCTGCGGCTGCGGGCCGGCGGCGACCCGACGTACGTCTGGGACTGGTACAAGTCCAACGGCTGCCTCTTCGGCTCCCACGCGGCCACCATGATGTCCGGCTGGGACCCGACGCTCTACGTGGACGGGCCCGGCAGCCACAGCTTCGTGCTGCTCAACGGCGACATCGGCACCAGCCCGCCGGCCGGCCCGAAGTTCCCGCTGATGTTCACCGCGGTCCCCAAGGGCACCGCCTACTCCTGGTCCAACCGCTACTGGTTCAGCGGTTCCTTCTGCTGGTGGGGCAACACCACCTACACCCGGGCCAACGTCCCCGGGGCGACCAGCGACACCGGCTTCAGCCTGAAGTTCTTCGAGTAGCCGCACCGCCGTACGACCCGGCCGCCGTACGACCCCGCCGCCGGTGCGGCCCCGACTCGGGCCGCCCGGCGACGGGTTGCGTCTCCAGGCCGCGCGCGTCCGCGATCACCGCACCTGCACGGTCACCGCACGTGCACGGTCACCGTGACGGTCTTGAGCACCGCCGGCAGCTTTGCCGTGTCGACCTTGAGGATCTCGCCGTTGTCGGTCGCGCCGGTGGACGGGATCGTCTTCTGGTGCACGGTCCACTTGCCATCGGCGTCGACGGAGATGGTGTCGATGCCGAAGTCGTCGTCGTTGGACAGGTAGAGCGTCCGGCCCCCGTCCGTGGTGGCCACGCCCTCGACCTTGTCGTGCGCGAAGAAGGCGCCGGTCGGGTCGAGTTGGCTGACCAGGGTGCCGACGTTCAGGTAGAGCTGCTTCTGCGCGACCCGCACGCCCGCGCCGGTCAGCGCGGTGAGCGCGTCGTTCGTGCCGTCCTTGCCGACGAACGCCTCGGGCGACTTGCCGTCGATGGTCAGGCCGCTGACGTCGGTCGCGCCGTTGAGGTCGACCTCGTACAGCTTCTTCTGCGCGAACGGCTCGAAGTCGCCGTCCCGCTCGTCGACCAGGAACTTCGTGCTGGACAGCGCGGTGATCTCGCTGCTGGCGTCGCCGGTGTCGTCCGGGTCGTCCAGCAGGTAGAGATACTGCTTCGTCTGGTACGTGTGCAGGTCGACCGTGAGGATGCGGGTCGCCGCGACCTTGCTCGCCTTGGTGCTGCCGAGGTCCGGCTGCTGGAGCGCGGCCTGCATCACGCCGACCAGGGTGGAGCCGTCGGGGGTGATCGTCAGCCCCTCCATGCCCTTGTTCTTCAGGCGGTCGGCGAACTCGGCCGGCAGGTAGCCGAGGATCTTGTGGTACGCGTTGTCCGGGCTGTCCTTGTACGGCGTGAGCCGGCCCAGTTCGTAGCCGTTCGCGTCGAAGTGCGTGAGGTAGGGGCCGTACTCGTCGGAGACCCAGAAGGTGCCGTCGGCCATCGCGACCAGGCCCTCGGAGTCGTAGCCGTACGGGTCGTTCGCGACGGGCTGCGGGGTGCCGCCGGCCGCGTTCGTCGCGTCGACGTCGTCGATGACCTCATTGGTGTCGTGCGGCGGGCGGCCGCTGTAGGCGACGCCGCCCAGGGCCTTCGGACCCTTCAGGGTGACCTTCCTGACCAGCTCCGCCTTGCCGTCCACGAGCTTGAACTCGCCGATCTGCGGCGTGAAGTCGGGCAGCACCTCCGACTTGTTGCCGTCGGGGGCGTCCGCGTTCGGGCCGCGGTCGGTCAGGCCGTAGAAGTAGCCGGACCTGCCGGGCACCGGCGCCAGCGAGGAGCCGTAGCCCTCACCGGAGATCTTCGTGGTGGTGCCGTCGGGGCCCGCGACCGTCGCCAGCGGCGCGAGCGCCTTGCCGTTCGCCTGCGTGTCCTTGAACAGCTGCACCGCGTCGCTCGCGGTGTACGTGAAGGTGTCCGTTCCGGTGAAGCCGGCCTTCGGGGTGTACGTGAAGGAGCCGTCCGCGTTCACCGTCGCGGTGCCGTGCGACGGGTCGGTGTGGCGGACGACCGCGGTCGCACCGGAGTCGTTCCGCAGCACGTTGCCGGTCACCGCGCCATGGCCGGAAAACGTGTCCGCGGTCGCGTCGAAGTCGTGCGACGGCGCCGAGAGCCAGCCGTGCGCCTGAGCGGTGAGGGTGCCCGCACCCACCACGGCGGCGGTGGCGGCGAGCGCCACGGCAACCCGGGCGCGCCTGCGGGAGAAGGGTCGCGAAGTCATGTGCCGAACCTGTCGGCCCGCGGTGAACTGCCCGTGGACACCTGGTGAACCCTGCGACCGAAAAGATCCGGCCACCGCGGGCCGCCCTGGCCGGGCGTACGCGCCCGCGAACGCCGCGCCCGCGCACCGCCGTTAAGGGTTCGCGGCGGCCGGTCCGCCGACCAGCAGGACGATCTTGCCGCGGACGCCGTTCTCCCCGGCGCGGTGCGCGTCGGCGATCCGCTCCAGCGGGAAGGTCCGCACCGCCGGCGGCGTGAAGCGGCCGGCCTCGACCAACTCCCCGATGCCGTCGAGCGCGTGGAGCGCGCGTCCGCCGTCGCCGCTGCTGAACACCACGCCGTGCTGCCGGGCGCCCGCGAAGTCGGCGACCGTGACCACGTGTTCGGGGCCGCCGGTGAGGGCGACGAGTTCGGCCAGCACCCCGCTGCCGGCCACGTCGAGCGCCAGGTCGACGCCGCCGGGCGCCAGCGCGCGGACCCGTTCGACCAGACCGGCGCCGTACGCGACGGGTTCCGCGCCCAGCGCGCGCAGGCGGTCGTGGCCGGCCGGGCTCGCGGTGCCGATCACGCGCGCGCCGCGCGCCGCCGCGTACTGCACCGCGGCGCTGCCGACGTTGCCGGAGGCGCCGTTGACCAGCAGCGTGTCGCCGCTGCCGACGCCGAGCCGGTCGAGCGCGCGCACCGCCGTCTCGACGGCCGCCGGCAGCGCGGCGGCGCCGGCGAAGTCCAGCGACGGCGGGATCGGCGCGTAGGCGGACAGCACCGCGGACTGCGCCTGCGCGGCGCCGGCGGTGCAGAAGCCGAACACCCGGTCGCCGACGGCCGTGTCGCGCACACCCTCGCCCAACGCGTCGACGACGCCCGCCGCTTCGTAGCCCAGGGTCTGCGGCAGCTCCTGGTCCATCCCGCCCGCGCGCTTCTTCCAGTCGCTCGCGTTGACACCCGCGGCGCGTACCGCGATCCGGACCTCGCCGGGCCCCGGGTGCGGCTCCGGCAGGTCCACCAGCTCCAGGACCTCCGGGCCGCCGAACCGGCTGAAACGGGCCGCCTTCATCATGTGCTCCGATCCCGGCACCGTCCGCACGGCGCCGCTTGACCCGGTGGGCGGGCCACCCACTACATTAGGTGACTACATTGAGTCGCACAAGGAAGACGGGAGCCAGGCCATGCCCAGGACCGGAGCGCGCGGCGGGCCGCAGACCCGCGCGAGGATCGCGGAGGCCGCGGCCGGGCTCTTCCTCGAGCGCGGATACGACAATGTGACGGTCGCCGAGGTGGCCCGCGCGGCCGGCGTCTCCAGCGTGACCGTCTTCAACCACTTCCCGCGCAAGGAGGACCTCTTCCTCGACCGCGGGGAGGAGGCCGCGCGGCTGCTGCGGGCGGCGGTCCGCGACCGCGCCCCGGGGGTGGACGTGCGCACCTCCCTGCGCGACACGGTCGGGCGGCTGGCCGCCGCCCGCCACCCGCTCTCCGGCCTGGACGACCGCTCCATCCCGTTCTTCCGCACGGTCGCGGGCTCGCCCGCGCTGATCGCCCGCGCCCGTGAGATCGCCGCCGGCCTCCAGCGGGACCTCGAGGACGAACTCGACCGGGACCCCGCCTTCGCGGGCGACGCGGCCCTGCTCGCGGCCTTCTTCGTCGCCGGCTACGGCGCCGTCCTCACCCGCGCCGCCCGCCGTCTGACCGCCGGCGAGCCGCCCGCCGAGGTGATCCCCGACCACCGCGCGCACCTCGCCCGGCTCTTCGACGCGCTCGACCACGGCCTCACCCCGCGCGCCTGAGCCGCCGGCGGTACGGGGGCTTCAGCGGCGGTGCAGGGGCTTCAGCGGCGGTGCAGGCGCCAGCGGCGGTTGCGCGGGTCGTCGCGGTAGTAGGGGCCGCCCATCATGAACAGCAGCAGGGCGACGCAGATCGCCATGATCAGCAGCGAGACGCCGATCGTCTCCAGAGCGCGCATGAGGCACCTCCTTCGGGCCTTCGCCTGCCCGGGGGCAGACCCCGGGCCGTACGGGCCCGCCTCTCCACGCTCCCACGGTCCCGGCCCGCCCGCAGATCGCGGCCCGCGGCAGACGCCCGGGTCCCACCGCCCCCGTCCGTAGGCCGCGGGCCCGCGGCTCCCGGCCCCGCGGCTCCCGGCCCCGCGGTCCGGAACGGCGCGTTCCGGACAACCTTCCGGCGCCCTGCGCGGTCGAAACCCACATGCGCAAGCGATTCGCCGCCGTTGCCGCGGCCACGGTCTGCACGGCGCTCGCCGCCTCGACGGGCTGCTCGGGCGGCGGGGGCGGCCGCGCGGCACACCACGCCGGGCCGTACGACCTGGACGGCGACGGCCGGGCCGCCCTCGTCGTGACCAACGCGGCAGCCACCGTCGACGGGCTGCGCGACGGCGGGTACGCCGTGGTGCTGCCCGGCGGTCCCCAGGGGCCCGACACCAAGCGGGCGGGGGTACTGACGCAGAACGGCATCGGCGCCGGACCCGCGGGCCAGGGCGCCTACTTCGGGGCCCACGTCGCCTCGGCCGACCTCGACGGCGACGGGCGCGCCGACCTCGTCGTCCAGGCCGGCTACAGCACCCTGTTCGTGGTGTGGGGCGGCACCGTGCACAGCGGCGGCGCGAAGGACGCCGGGAAGAACGCGCACCCCGGGCGGCTGCACGGCGTGCGCCCGTTCACCGGCGACTTCGACGGCGACGGCCACCCCGACATCGCCTCCGTGGGCAGCCGCCCGGACAGCGAGACGATCTCCTACGGGCCGTTCAGCCGCAGCGGCGCGCCCGCCCGTACCGCGACCGTCCAGCTGCCGGTCGACACAGGCGACCCGGACTCCGACTTCCTGGACGAGGACGTGGTGGCCGTCGGCGACGTCAACGGCGACGGCCGCGACGACCTGATCACCTCCTGGGACGTCCAGTACACCGACATCGCCGACACCCCGCGCGCCACCGTCGTCTGGTACGGCACGCCCACCGGCTTCCGGCCGGGCCCGCGCCTCAAGGACGCCCAGGGCCGGGACGTGTACGGCAGCAGCTACGACGCGCCCTACACGGTCGGCGACTTCGACGGCGACGGCTGCGCCGACATCGCCGTCGGCCTGCCCGACGAACTCGGCCCCGAACAGGAGGAGCCCGGCCCGCCGGAGGGCGGCACCCGGCTCACCGTCTGGTACGGCGGCCGGCACGGCAGCTCCCACCCGCCCCTCACCCTGACCGCCGCCACCCCGGGGCTGCCCGGAACCCCCGCTGCCACGGCCTTCGGCGCCTTCCCCGCGGCCGGGGACGTCGACGGCGACGGGCGCGCCGACCTCGCGTTCCTCGCCGAGGAACAGGGCGGCACGGCCGCCGAACTGCTGGTGCTGCGCGGCGGACCGGACGGCCTGACCACGGCCGCGGCCCAACGCGTCACCGGCCACGACATCTCGGCCACCGCGATGCTCGACACCGACGGCGACGGGCGGGCGGACCTGGCCATCGGCGGCGCGGGCGTGCAGTACCCGGGCGTCACAGTGCTGCGCGGCACCGCCGCCGGACTCGACCTGGCCCACCCGGTCACGGTCAGGGCCGACGCCCTCGGCACCGCGATCCCGCCCGGCGGCAACGGCTTCGGCTCGGCCTTCGGCAAGTGACGCGCCGCCGGTACTCCGCCGCGAGCCCGGCGGTCACGCCTCCGCCAGCCGGTCCGCGAGCCGGTCCAGGAACCGCGCCTGCGCGGTGACGACCACCTCGCGCGCCGCCGCCAGGCCGAACCACGCCACCCGGTCCAGCTCCGGGAACCGCGCGGTGCGGCCCGAGCCGCGCGGCCACTCCATGGTGAACGTGCCCGGCACCACCAGTGCCGGATCGAGGTCGCCCTCCACCGCCCACACCGTCACGTGCTTCCCGCCGGACTGCACCACCTCGCCCAGCGGCAGCGGCGGGCCCGGCGGCGCGGGCAGCCCCAACTCCTCGCGGAACTCCCGCCGCGCCGCGTCCCACGGCGCCTCGCCTTCGCCGTACTCGCCCTTCGGCACCGTCCACGCGCCCGCGTTCCGGCGGGCCCAGAACGGCCCGCCCATGTGGCCGAGCAGCACCTCGGTCCCGGTGCCGGTACGGCGGAAGAGCAGCAGGCCCGCGCTGCGCCGGATCTCGGCCATGGGTCAAGTCTGGCCGGGCCGCCCGGCCGGGGCGGGTACGGACACGCGCGGCCGGCTCATCCGGCGGCCTGCGGGCGGGCCGTGTCCCAGTCGGCCCGCGGCGCCTCCGCGACCTCCATGCCGTACGTCGCCGCGAGGCCGGCCATCGTCTCGTCCAGCGCCGCCAGTTCGCGCAGCGAGCGCAGCAGGGCGTCCGCGCGCGGCCCGGTGGCCAGGTGCAGTTCGGAGCGCAGCTCGCGCAGCAGCGGGTCGACGCGCACCCACACCGCGCCGTCGCCGTTGCCGGCCACGGTCCGGTCGAGCGCCGCCAGCGAACTGGCCATGGTGTCCACCACGGCGCGCACCCGCGTCCGCAGCGGCGGCGAGAGGTCGATGTCGATGTCCGCGGCGGTGGCCAGCGCCTTGGCGTGGCCGGTGGCGGTCGAGGCCAGGCCCAGCAGGTTGTCCGCGGCCCGGCCGCGCCGCCCGACCGGCAGCCGCAGCACCGGGCGGTGCACGGCTTGCAGCTGGTGCATGGCGTTGCTGACGCCCAGCGCGGCGCCGCGCAGCCGGATCGGGGTCTCCGGGTCCGCCCAGCGCTCGCCGACCTGGTGGACCAGGTCCGTCACGGCCGTCAGGTAGACGCGGGCGGACTCGCGCGCCACCCGGCGGGTCGGGGCGGGGAAGATCGCGGACGCGCACAGGGTGGCGACCAGGATGCCCAGGCCGTTGTCCTCGACGCGCTCGGTCAGCAGGTGGTCCAGCTGCCCGGTGGGCGTGCTCAGCGCGTACATCTGCACCAGCGCGGTGACCAGGCCGACCGCCCAGTAGCCGTACTGGCGCTTCATGCCCCAGGTGCCGAGCGTGATGGCGACCACGATGACGGTGAGGGTCCAGTAGATGTGGCCCGGGCCGATCAGGTGGACCAGGGCGACACCGATGACGGCGCCCACCACGGTGCCCGCGATGCGGTGCACCAGCTTGCGCAGCCGCTCGGAGAGGGTGTTGTTGCCGAGCAGGGTGATCATGATGCCGACCAGGCCCCAGTAGAAGCGCGCCGGGTTGACGGCGTCGGCCAGCGGCACGGTGATCGCCACCGCGGCCGCGGCCTGGAGGGGCGCGCGGACGTACGGGACCGCGCGCCGCCAGCCGGGCCCGTTGTAGCCGGCCAGCACGCGGCGGGCGCTGGGCCCGCTGCCGGGCAGGGCGCCGGCCTCGAGGATCACCGTCGGCCGGAAGGACGCCTTGGTGCGGTCGTGCGAGGAGGCGCGGCCCAGGCTGAGCCAGGCGGTCAGCGAGTCGGCCAGCTCGTCCAGCAGCGTGGCGATCCGCCGGGCGAGCAGCTGCTCGTACGACGGGGAGCCGTCGGCGGACGGGAAGGCCGCGTCGGCCTCGGTGCGGATGCGGTCGGCGGCCGGGCGCAGGGCGCCGGTGCGGTTCAGCGGGATGTCCCGGGCGGTGGCCAGGCCCGCGCCGACGGCCTCGCGCAGCGCCGGCGCCATCGTGGTGCCCGCGATCCGGCGGGCGGCGCCGCCGATGCCCTGGAGTGCCAACTCGCAGTCGAACAGGTGCTGGTGGAGGAGTTCGGCGGTGTGCGGGTCGGCCGCGACCTCGGGCTGCGCGAGCTGGGCGTCGATCGTCAGGGTGCGGGTGTTCAGCCGCCGCAGCGCGCGGTCCATCCGCCGCAGCGCCGCCGCCTGGTCGGAGGAGGCGCCGACGGCCGCGACGACCTCGGCGGCCGAGCCGGCCACCCGCCGCGCCTCCACGACGAACGCGCGCTGGGTGCGCAGCAGGTCCTCGTACGGCGTCGGGTAGCACAGCACGATCCGGCCGGCCAGGCAGGCCACCGCGACGACCAGGGCGACCACCAGCAGCCGGCCGCACTGGGCGCGGGTGAGCGGCATGAGAGCGCCCATCAGCAGGCTGACGAAGAGCAGCAGGCCGTAGCGCAGCGCGACCGGGCCGAACTTCAGGCAGGCGAAGACCACGACGAGGGCGGCCGAGACGATCCACACCGCGAGGGTCCGGTGCGGCTGGGTCCAGGTGCTGGCGGTCAGGCCCGCGAGCATCGGCAGGGGCATCGGCAGGATGCCGGCGGCGAGCTTGGTGAGGGTGTTCTCGGCGACGAGGTTGGCGCTGAGCTGGCCGATCATGGCGCCGATCATCATGCCCAGCATCGCCGGCAGGTTCAGCGCGTGGGCCATTCCGTAGCCCACCGCGAGCCCGGCGACCAGGGAGATCAGGGTGCGCCAGGCGCTTTGCAGGTCGGCCAGGCCGGGGTCGGCGGCGAGCACCCAGTCCCACCAGCGGCGCGGGCCGCCGACGCGGCGCGGCATCAGCGCGCGGTGGCGGCGCGGGCGCGGTTCGGGTCCGTCCGGTGGCGGTGCGGCGCCCGGGGCGGGTATCGGGTCCTGCGCCGCCGGCGGGACCTTCTGCTCGGGCTGCTCGGGCTGTTGGGGTTCGTGAACGGACCGCGGTAGGGGGGCGGTGCTCAACTGACCTCCGATTCCAGTGCGTCGAGAACGGTGACGACGGCCTGCCGGGCGGCGGCCACGGCCTGCCCGGGGTCGTCCACGTGCGAGCGGAGCGCGTCGAGCAGCACCACCGCGGTCTTCTCCCGGCTGTGCCGCAGCAGGTCCTGCCCGGCCGTGGTCAGCTGGACCCGGACCACCCGCCGGTCGTCGGTGCTGCGCTGCTTCTCGACGAGCCCGCGCTCGTGCAGCTCGCTCAGCACCGTGGTCACCCGCGGCTGGGTCAGCCCCACCAGCGGCGGCAGGTCGGTGACGCGCAGCGGCTCGTCCTCCAGTGCGGCGAGCACCCCCACCGAGCTGCGGGCCAGACCGAAGTCGCCGATCTCGAAGAGGGTGCGGGACAGCCGCCCGACGCTCGCCAGCAGCCCGTGCAGGGCCTGGAGCATCTGCTCGTCGCCGGGGGTGACGGAAGCGTCGGATGGGTTCATATGGAAATTATATATCCTACGAATACAACCGCTGCCCGTCCCCGAACCCGCGGCGTCCGCCACGCGCTGCGCAAGAGGGCCGGACGTGCCGTCCGCCACACGTACGGCGCACCACTCGTCCCACCGGCCCCCGTACCCACTCCGGGTGCCCGGAGTCCCGGCCCCTATGATCAAGTGGGGGACTGACGTTCGGTCACAAGCGTGATGACCGTTGGCACATCGCAAGCGGCGGAGGGTGACAGACGGTGGGACAGAGGCGGAGATCGAGGAAGAAGCTCACGGCGTACGTCGTGGGCGCGACGCTGGTCGTCGCGGCGGGCGTGTCCACGCCGGTGGCGCTGGCCAGCCAGAACAGCGGCGGCAAGGGGGCGGGCGCCTCGGGTGAGCAGCAGGACTTCGCCTACGCCGCTCACGAGTCCAAGGTGCCGGAGTCGGTGCTGATGGCGGTCGCCTACCAGGAGTCCCAGTGGGACGTCCACCAGGGGCACAACACCAGCGGCGGCTACGGGCCGATGAGCCTGACCGACGTCACCGCGTCGATGCTCGCCGACGGCGGCTCCGGCGCGGCCGGCCGCTCGGACCTGTCGGCGATGGCGGCCGACCCGTCGCTGCACACGCTGACCGCGGCCGCCAAGCTGATCGACGCGCCCGCGGCGGACGTACGGACCGACCGGCGCACCAACATCCGCGCCGCGGCCGCGCTGCTCGCCTCGTACGAGAAGAAGCTCCAGGGCGACACCCCGGCCGACCCGGCGAAGTGGTATGCCGCGGTGGCCCGTTACAGCGGCTCCACCGACCAGGCGGCCGCCTCCGCCTTCGCGGACCGGGTCTTCACCACCATGAAGTCGGGCGCCCACCGCACCACCACCCAGGGCCAGCAGGTCGAGCTGGCGTCCCAGCCGTCGCTGCGCGGCGACACCGGCGGCCTGTCGGCCCTGCACCTGAAGCACACGTCGACCTCGGACAGCGACTGCCCGGCGCAGCTGGACTGCCAGTCGGCGCCCGCGGCCACGGCCAACTACCAGATCGCCAACCGCCCGGCCGACGGGATGAAGATCGACTACATCGTCATCCACGACACCGAGACGTCCTACCAGACCGCGATCGACGGCTTCCAGAACCCAGCGAGCGGCAGCGCGGCCAACTATGTGATGCGCGCCTCCGACGGCGCGGTCACCCAGTCCGTGGCGGACAAGGACATCGCCTTCCACGCGGGCAACTACTGGCTCAACATGCACTCGATCGGCATCGAGCACGAGGGCTACGCCGCCCACGGCGCCACCTGGTACACCCAGGTCCAGTACGAGAACACCGCCGAACTGGTCACGTACCTCGCGGCGAAATACCACATCAAGCTCGACCGCGAGCACATCATCGGCCACGACAACGTGCCCGGCCCGATCGACTCCCTCGTCTCCGGCATGCACTGGGACCCGGGACCGTACTGGGACTGGAACCAGTTCATGGACCTGCTCGGCGCGCCGACCGACGAGGGCACGCACGGCGTGGGCCCGGTCGGCACCGCGGTGACCATCGCCCCGGACTTCGCGTCCAACCAGCAGACGGCCAAGGTCTGCCCGGCCGACGACCCGACCGGCGCGACCACCGCGTGCACCGACCAGACCGCGCCCGCCAACTCCCTGTACGTGCGCACCGCGCCCAGCGCGACCGCGCCCCTGGTGAGCGACCCCTACGTGCACGCCGACGGCGCGGCCGGCACCGACGAGATCAACGACTGGAGCACCACGGTCTCGGCCGGCCAGCAGTTCGTCGTCGCCGATCAGCAGGGTGACTGGACCGCGATCTGGTACGGCGGCCAGAAGGTGTGGTTCGACAACCCCGACGGCGCCAACACCGTCCGCGCCCGCCACGTGAAGATCCTCACCACGTCCGGCGACACCGCCGCCCCGCTCTACGGCGAGGCGTACCCGGACGCGTCCGAGTACCCCGCGGGCCTGTCGGCGGACTCCGCGCCCGCCTTCACGAAGTACGCCTTCCCGGCCGGGCAGGCGTACGTCGCCACGGCCGCGCCGGCCAACCGGGACGACTTCTACCCGGCCAACGGCACCACCCGCCCCACGGAGACCTACATCCAGGGCGCCGGGACCGTCTACACCATCCAGTACAACCACCGGCTCGCCCTGGTCGACTCCTCGACGGTCACCCAGAGCTGACCCACCCCGCACCACCTCCAGGGCCCCCGCGCGCACCCAGCGCCCGGGGGCCCTGCCACGCCCGGGCCTGCCCCGTTTGCGCGCCGGTCACCGGTGGGCCAGGACCGACTTGGCGAGGGGTACCAGCGCCGCCGGCGCGAGCCGCGGCAGCAGCGGAACAACCGACTCCCATGCGCCATCCGCCAGGAGCCCTTCGACGACGACCCGTGCCGTGGAGCTGTCGGGAGCGGTGCCGTCGCCCGCGGCATGGGCGAGCGCGAGGCAGAGCCGGACCGTGCCGTCGCCGGCCGCGTGGTCGACGGCGAGGGCGGCGGGGGCGCCCGCGAGGTACCCCGCCACGGCGCAACGGGCGACCACCTGCCCCTTCCGCGTGACCGCCGCTGCCGCCACGGCCAGGGCCGCGGCGGTGTCGCCCGCCACCGCCTTCAAAACCGCCAACTCCGCGTAGGGGACCTGGTTCGGGGGCTGCGTGCCCCGCAGGGCGTACACGGCGTCCGCGACTCCGGCCGTGCCCTCCTGGTACGGAGGGCAGCCGAGTTGCTCCAGCAGGCCGGCGACGGCTGCCGTGGACGGCCGCCAGAGGCCGATCTCCTTGGTGTGCAGAGCACCGACCGCCTCCGTGAGCGCGTCGCGCAGGTACGCCTTCGGCAGCCGCACGTCGGGGAACGCGAGCAGGAGCGAGGCCAGTTGCGGCAGGGGGACGTACGGGCTTCCGTTGCCGATCCGCCGCCTGAAGAGGGCGACCGCTTCTTCGACGTGGCCCGCTGCTTCCGGGGCGCGCTGGGCAAGGCCGGCCGCGACCGCCGTGAGCGACTGGAGCCGCTGGGGGCGGTTCCTCCTCGCCGCCCTCGCGTCGGAATCCGTGCGTGCCGCCAACTCCACCGCCTCGCCCACCAGTCCGGCGTGCGCCAGGGCCTGGGCGACCTCGCCGAGGAGCACTGGGTCCGGCACCTCGGCCGCGTGCCGGGCGGCCTCCCGCGCGTACCGGCCCGCCGGGCCGTCGTGGCAGCCCTGCGCGCAGCCCAGGGACAGCGCGGCCAGCCGGCGGGACCTGCTCTCGGGCTCGTCCGCGGACGGTAGCAGCCGCTCCGCCCAGCCGAACTCCCCGGTCGCGCCCAGCGCTTGGACCAGCGCCGGCAGCCAACCGCCCCCGGGCGCCGACGGCACCGCGCGCACCGGCGACCGCCGCACCGCCTCCCACACCTGCTCCCGGGCGAGCACCACGTTGCCCTCGCCGAGCAGCCGCTCGGCCCGCCGGAACAGGGCGAGGTGCGGGGAAGCCGACCCGTCGGCCGCCGCCGGGTCGGCTTCGGGCACGCGCGGGGCACCGGGCGGGGGCGGCAGGCCCAACGTAGCCGCAGCGCGTTCCGCGAGGTCGTCGCCGAGCACGCCCGCACGGAACGTCTCACGGTGGGTGTCGATCAAGTCGCCGACACTTTTGGGGTCACGTCGGGCCGAACCGGCGTCGCGTACCGCCTCGGCGATGTGGTTCAGCGTGGTGGAGAGCTCGCGGCGCAAGTGGGCCCGGTCATCGAGAGACAACTCGTCGGGGTCGGCAAGCGCGGCGGACACCGTCGCCATCGCCTGGTTCAGCAGAACTCGCGCCGGCGCCGGGTAGTTCACCCGGGACAGCCCGGAGGCGGCGAGGGCGCGGATGTTCGCCGCGGCCAGCCCGTCCGATGCGTCCAGGTCGGAACAGAGCCGGGTGGCGCTCTCCCGGAAGCGACGACGGCGGGACGGAAACCGGCCGGCGATGGTGGCCCAGATGTCGACGGCCGCGGCCTTCGCCCGGGCACCGCCCATGCTGAGGTCGTCCGCGCGCGCCTCCAAAGCGGCCACCCACCCGCTGTCGCCGGCAACGGGCAGCATGCCCACCGCCGTCATCAGCGTCTCCACGTCGGCCGCACCGGTGGCGATCACGGCTTCCAGCAGCTCGCGCGCTGCCTCCTGCTCGTTGTACGCGTAAAGGTCACGGGCCGCCGCGGCGATTTCCGCGTGGTGGGCCGCGACCTCGACCGGCAGGGGGAAGATCCGCTCAGCACGGGCCATCCACCAGACCGCCTCCTTGGCGATCTGGGCGGCGCCGGTGACCTTCGCGCGGCGGGCCTTCGCAGCGATGCGCGCCAGAGCGGTGGCCGTGGTCAGCGGGTCTGTTCCGGCGCAGGCGAAGGCCCGGGCGCGGTCCACGTCGTCGAGCCGTACGAGGAGGGCCGCCGCCTCGTGCGGTACGTGGCGGGACTTGGCCGACAGGAAAGCGCGTGACGCGGCGAGGCGAGCCGCTGCGCCGAGGCGTTCGGGGCCCGGAACACCCGTCGCGGACTTCCGCGTTTCCGCTTCTAAGGCGTCCAGTTGCGCCACCGCGACCTCCGGACCCGCCACCGCGGCGAACCGTGCCTGGCGGTGAGTGTCGAGGATGTACTCCGTGCGCTGGTCGGTGTCGTCCAGCAGGCGGAGGCAGCCCTCCAGCGCGTAACGGGGAGTCTCCTCCGGCCAGCCGGCGTCGCGCCAGGACGCGTTCCACGCCCGTAGCCGGTCGGCGTAGCGCGTGACGCCTGCCGCGCCGAGCTCGGACCGTACCGAGCACACGATGGCCGGGTGGCTCAGCACGTACGTGTCCGCAGCGAGGTCGTCATGGACGATGCAGCGTCCGGCCGGGCCGCGGAGCAGCCGCTCGATCTGGTCGACGGGTGTCCCGGCCAGCTGCGCCAGGTCCGAGACGCGCAGGCCCCCGCCCGCAACGGCCAATAGCGCTGCGATCGTCGCACCCGGTTCGCTCTCGCGCAGGCGGACAGCCGCCACCTGGCATGCCTCCTCGACCTGTGCCGCCCGCTGTCCTGGGCCGAGTTGGCGTAGACAGGTGCGCAGCCGGAGCGGGTGGTCCGCGGGGATGTCGTCGGGAAGCGAGGTGGTGCGCCGGACAGAGACGATGATCCGCAGGTTGGCGGGGGGAGCTGGAGGAAGCATCGCGGCGATGCTTCCGGTGCTGCGCGCACGGTCGTCGCCGGCCCATGCCGCGTCCTCGTCGAGCCCGTCCACCACCAGTAGAAGCCTCCGGCCCTGCTTGGCGCTCAGGGCGGCGGCCTCCTTGAAGAGGCGGACCCACTCACGTACGGTCCGGGGCTCTTGAGCGAGGACACGGCCCTGGTAGTGATTGAAGAAGGCCCGGAGCTGTCGGGTCATCTCCGCTGTGAACGCTGCCAAGTTGTTGGTTTCCTCGGCTTCGGAGACGACGAAGCTCAGCAGGTCCACCGGGCGCTCGGGCGGTCTGCTCGCGTAGTCGGCCAGCAAAACGGTCTTGCCGACCGGGAGTTCGGCATGCCAGCAGAGATAGGACGGCGCCTCCGGTCCGCTCGCCTGCACAAAGGCGTCCATCGCGGCCCGTTCGTCGTGTCGTCCGAGGTCCCCTCGAACTCGCAGGTGAGATAGGTGCCTTCGGATGAAACGGTGGCTGGGGTCCTGGCAACGCGAGCCGTCGCTCCGGCCCCGGCTCGCGGCGCTGTAACACCGCGCTGCCAATAAGGCAGACATCCACTCGTCCTCGCTGGGCTCCTTGTAGTCGGAGGCACCGTTCTCACCCTCACCGGTGGACTCCCTCAACAACTGCTGGAACCAGGCGTTGTGCAGGCAGCCGAGCACCTCCCGGAACACCTCATCGTCCGCCGGAGCCGCCGTCCCCTTCCACCAGCCCTTCAACGCCCGGTCGCTCACCTCTCCGCCGAGGGTCCTGGAGACGTCGCCCAAGCTCAGCCCTGAGGCTTCGCGCAGTTCCTCCAACATCGCGGCCAACCGCTCGCGCGGATTACGTACGGCACCAGGTATGGCGGCCACCCCCTGCGCGGTGCACGCACGAACTGAACTTCTGCGCGCTGCGGTCCCTCTGAACTGTGCTTATGACGATGTACAGACAGCACTGACATCGACCCGCGCAGCCCGCCTGCTGGATGCTCCCCTCATCGGCCGCGGGTCACCCGGCCTCCGATGAAAGGGAGTTCCGCACCCATGCTGCCCGCCCTGCTGCTCCACGACACCGCCACCGTGGCAGCCGCGATCATCATCAGCCTGCTCGGCGCCGTCGTCCTCGCCACGGTCGTCCTCGCCTCCGTACTGGCCCGCACCCCCAGCCGCCGCCGCGACGCCCGCGCCACCCTCACCATCCTCCTCCGGCACCGCCGTTTGCACTGAAGTCCGGCGTTGTTGCGCGTATCCGCAGTAGCGCCACGTGAGGCTGTCAAGTTGGAAGGCGAGATAACTTGACCGCCTCCCTGTGGCCCTACTTGGAGCCCATCCGAATCAAGTGGCCGTGTGGGTCCACGAGTTGTGATTGACTTGGTGCCGTGGAGAGCGCGGGCCGTCTGCGTCGGTGTCTCCCTTCCCGGTCTCCTGCCGGGCTGGGGGTCGTCGACACGGAAGGAATGCGTCGTGCTCCATGCATTATGTGCCTGGCTGAGGTGTCATCGTGACGAGTTGCTGCTCATCACGATTGCCACCGTCTTCTCTGCCCTGGTGACTTGGGTGGTGGGGGCACTGTTGTAGCTGTGGCGGCCGTTCTTGGCGCATGTACCGCCAAGAACGGCCCCCCGGCTGACCTGTCGGGTTCCGTCCCGCCTCTACGGGGCGGAGCTCGCACAGGGACTCCGTGGTACAGCGGAGCCCACCAAGGGCACCGAAAGCCATCGGTGCCCTATTAGTGTAGGCGGCCGTTCGTGCCTGGTCACGGCTCGTTCCGTGGCTCTCGTCGGCTTCGGAAGAAGGCGAAATCTCTCCCGCGTGGGCGGGAATGGCCCGTTGACAGCCTTCGTGGCGCTACTTGGGTTCGGTCCCGCGTGCGCGGGAATGTCGCCCGTCGCCCCCGAGTTGGGGGCGACGGGCGGATTCGGGAAACCTGCACCTGGGTTGGGCGCGACTGTTAGCGTTCGAGTCGTGCCGCAATGTAACTGCCGACGGCTGTCGGCCTGAGCAGGAAGCGATACGCAGGCGTGCCCGAAGCGCGTGTTGACGGCCCGGTCGAGCAGCGTCTCAGCTGGGACCCGAGGCATCAGCCCTGCATACCTGCTGTTGCCCTGGACGGGACCTCCGCGTCGTACTCGCTGTGCGGCCTGCTCGCCGACGCCGACGAGCTCTGCACGATCAAGGGCACGACGCCGGGCGAAACCGTGGCCGTCATCGAGTACTTGCTCGCGGTGTGTTTCGCCTCGACCACGTGTCCGTCCTCGCCGGAGGAGTGGCGTGACTGGATCGAGCGGAAGCACAGTCTGCACCCCGCGTCGGAGTGGCTGGCCCGGCTACCGGACCGGGAGTGGGACCTGTTCAGCCCCACGGAACCGCTCGGGCAGAACATCAAGCTCGCACCGGACCTGGTGAGGAGCGGCACGGGACCTGCCCAGTTGGTCATCGAGCACGTGGGCGACTACAGCCAGCACTTCGACCACCACCACCTGGAACACAGCGACCCCCTTCCTGTCGCCGACGCCTTCCGCGCGATGCTCACCCAGCATGTGTACGGTCCCTACGGCCGCGCCCGCATCTCGGGCAGTGAACTCGGCCCGACCCTCACCAACTTGGCCGCCGGCCGGCTCCAGGCGAGGATTCGGGTGGTCGCGCTCGGGCAGAGCCTGGGGGAGACCCTTCGGCTGAACCTTCACCCGCCGGAGGGCGAGGTCGGGGCGCTCAACCTGTCCTGGACGAACGGCGCGGTGGAACGCCGCGGCTTCCGGCAGAAGGCCACCCCCCGGATGCCCACCGGCTTCGCCGATCTGCACAGCACGCTCGGCCGTTCCGT
The DNA here is from genome assembly GCF_057708125.1 of Actinacidiphila sp. bgisy145. NCBI lineage: Bacteria > Bacillati > Actinomycetota > Actinomycetes > Kitasatosporales > Streptomycetaceae > Actinacidiphila > Actinacidiphila sp. bgisy145. The sequence goes on along the minus strand of NZ_JBYIRL010000036.1, from coordinate 26,030 downwards.
GCTGCTGCACCCGAGCCGGGGCAGCGACGGCGGGATCGTCGTCGACCGCGTCGTCATCGGGGCAGGGGAAGTACTGGAGTTGGACCCGCAGCGGCACCTCCAGGACGCGGTCTTCGCGGAGACACTGAACGGCCAGTCGAAGCCCATGTGGCCCTCGCCCACCCGGGCGCAGTGGCGGGACGCCCACGCGCTGTACGGCGCCGTGCAGAAGTCGAGGACAGGGCTGTTCGCCCGGCTCCGCTCCTTGCCGAGGCTGTCCCGTGACCCGGCGGACCGCGGCGCCCCGTACCAGATCTGGGCCGTGGGCATGCTTGCCAACAAGACGCTCCCGGTCGCGTGGACGCAAGGGGCCTACCCGTACGCCCCGGCCATGGCCCGGCACCTGCACCACGCCTCCTACCGCGGATCGAGGATCGCCGAGTACATCGCGTCGAGCCTCAAGCGCGCCGCGGTCGTGGCCTGCGAGACCGTCTACCCGGCCGCACACGCCGCCGACGAGGCACGCCAGTTGGCACGGTTCGACGGGCGCTGGAAGTTCTGGCCGGATGCCGAGCCGTCGTTCCACCACCTGCTGGACGAGGTGATCGACGCCGGGTTCGAGGACGACGACGATCCCGTGTCCGAGCCGCTGATCAACTACGCGGACGCCCTCGTCACCTCGGCCCGTACACATCTCGCCCGTCGGCTCGACTCGCTGCCGCCCAACAACGTCGGCCACCGCGCCCGTGCCCGGGCCGAACAGCGCTTCGAGGTGGACATGGCCAGCGGCAAGGCCCCCGCCGAGATCCGAGGGGAGATCGCCCATGACTGAGGACCGCCCGCTCGCTCCACCCGCCCCGCCCCACGACGCGGCCCCGACCGCGTTCCCGCACGACAGCGCGGCCCTCACCAACTGGCTGACCACCCTGGTCCGCAACCGCGAGTACGGCATCCTCGCCGACCTGCGCCGGGCCAGGACCCCGACCCGCGCCCATATCCGCGCCGGCTGGTACGGCGGCGACGCCCACCGCGAGATCTTCGAACGCGTCGCGTTCCTCTTCGCCGTCTACCACCAGGGCCGCTCCGTACCGTCGTTCGGGCACGGCAGCCTCGGTACCGCAGCCCGACGGATCGGGGACGGCGCCGGCCGTGGCCCGGACAACCCCGGTGCGCAGCGGTTGCTGGACCGGGTGGTCGCCAGCCGCCGCATCCCGTGGCGCCACCTCCAACACGCGGTCATCCGCATGCGGTCATGCGATGTGCCGCCGCCGTCCTGGAGCCAACTCGCGGAGGACCTGATCCTCTGGCACGACCGCAAGGCGCGCATCGCCTACTACTGGGCCGTCGAGTTCCACACTCCGGTACCGCGGAGCCGGACGGCACCAGGCGGCCGAACGACACGGAAGGACACGCCCGCGTGACCGACACCTCCCCCGCCCAGTTCCTCTCGCTGCACCTGCTGGAGACACTCGTCGCAGTCCTCCCCGTAAGGGATGAAAACGGTCAGCCCAAGTCCCTCGTCTACGGCGGGGCCGAGCGCCACATGATCACCAGCCAGGCGCGCCGGCGTGCCGAGCGCGTCCACGCGCGCAACCGCGCCAACGCCGGCGTCGGCGCGCTCGCGGGCCGGAGCATGGGCGTGCGCACCCGGGAGTGGGCCCTGCTGACCGGCCGCGTGCTGGAGAACGAGCACGGGTGGGAACGTGAGGAGGCCGTCGTGACCGCGCGGGCGATCATCGAGGCGAGCGGCCTGAAGTTCGGCGATCCGAAGAAGAGGACGGTCGCGAACCTCACGAAGGTGCTGGTCTTCGCGCCCGCGGACGCCGACGCGAAAATCGCCGCGCACATCGCCGAGCACGCCGACGAACTCCGGCCCTGGCGTGACAGCTACGTCGCGGCGCAGGCGCGTGCGGCCAAACCCGCCCGGCGCGGCGCCAAGCAGCAGGCCGCCCCCGGCGCCAAGCAGCAGACGGACCCGGAGCCCTCGGAACAGGAGGAGCCGCCGGAGACCGCGGCGGGCAAGCTGCCGCCTGTGCCCAAGGCCACCCGCGATGCCGTGCTGCTCGCGCTGGCTCCCCGCGACGCCGTGGACATCGCGCTCTACGGACGGTTCCTCGCCGAGATCGCCGACTCGCCGAACGTGGACGGAGCCGTGCAGAGCAGCCACGCGTTCACCGTCCACGAGTCGGAGCAGATCGACGACTTCTACGCGGCGGCGGACGATGCCAAGCTCGACCGCAAACAGAACGCCCTGAGCTTCCTCGACGCGGCCGACGACGCGGGCGCCGGCATGACGGGGTACCAGTCCCTGATCTCCGGGACGTTCTACCGGCACGCCGTCCTGGACCGGGCCCGACTGCGCACCAACCTGCGGGCGGCCGGCATGACCGCGCCGGAGGCCGAAGAGGCCGCGGCCGACGCCGAGAAGGAGTTCGTGAACGCCTTCGTGGAGGCGTTCCCCGAGGCCAAGAAGAACTCCACGGCCTCCACCGGCTCGCTCCCCGTGCTGGTCCTCGCCTTCGAGGGCGACCGCCCGTACAACTACGCGGCCGCCTTCCAGCGACCGGTCGACGAGTCACCCGAGAGCGCGGGGGGCGAGGGGCCCGCCGGTCCCGCGGCGGTCCTGCGGCTGCTGCGCCACCACGACTTCGTGAGCAGGCGGCGTACGGACCTGCGGACCACCCGGTTCCTCACGTACGACCCGCAGATCGACGACCTGTTGACGGCGTCAGAGGCGGCCGCGCGGGGGACCGTCGTGGTCAGGCCCGAGGATCTCACCCCATGACCGAGGAGAACGTCCTGCTCATCCGGCTGGCCGCGCCCTTGCAATCCTGGGGTGTGGCCAGCAGGTTCGCTCTGCGTGACTCGCATCCGCGGCCGACCAAGTCCGGGGTGGTCGGGCTGTGCGCCGCGGCCCTCGGGCTCGAACGCGACGAGCCGCTCGGTGAACTCGCCGCCGTCCGCTTCGGGGTGCGGGCGGACCACCCGGGCACACCGCTGCGCGACTACCACACCGTCGGCGGCGGGAAGTTCCCGCTCCGGCCCCGCGACCTGATCACCGACCACCGCCGGGCCCAGGCGCTCGAGGCGGCCTCGGACGCGGCCGAGGAAGCCGGGCAAGCGGCCCAGGAAGCCGAGCAAGCGGGGGAGGCCGGCGGCGCCGAACCACGGCGGCGGCCGGTCGAGCCCTTCGGGAGCCGGCGGCTGGACAGCTGGTACGGGGCGCCCAAGAAGATCGCCGCCGACCCGCACTCAGGGTCCCTCGTGTCCGGTGAAGTCCGCCGCAACTCCATGATCACCGATCGCTGGTACCTCTCCGACGCGGCCTTCCTCGTCGGCCTCCAGCACCCGGACGCCGGATTCCTCGAAGGGGTGGCCCACGCCCTGGAGCACCCGAAGCGCCTGCTCTGGCTCGGCCGTAAGTCCTGCCCGCCCTCGGGCCAGTTGGCGTTGGACGTCAGGCCTGGCACGCTCATCGACGTGTTCCAGGCGTGTGCGCTCCTCCCCGCCCCCGGCGCCGCTCCGACTGCTGCGGCCGACCGCCCCTGGGCGTGGATCGAGAGTGCCCGGCCGCTGCCGGGCGTCGCGCCGATCCAGGACCAGCCTGTGCGGTTCTCGGCCGACGGCCCCACCCACGACCTGCGGTGGGAGACCCGGCGCCGTCTCACCCTCGCCCCGCACGCCAGCGAATGGGACATCATCTGGTGAACACGACACCCGGGGCGCCCGAGGTGCCCGGCACGACCAGGCGTACGGCCAGGTTCGTCGCCAGTCAGACCATGCTCACCCTCGACGCGCGTCACCCCTTCACGGCCAAGTGCCTGGTCGACGCCCAGGACATGCACCGGACCGTCATGAGCGGTTTCCGGGGATGGGCCGACGACGGCAGCGCCGACGCCCGTTCCCAGATGGGCGTCCTGTCGACCTGGACCCTCGACCTGCGCAAGGCCCAACTCCTCCTGGTGGTGCAGGCGGGCCTTCCCGGCGACTGGTCGCGCGTCCCGCGGGCCGCGCTCGTGGAGGAGCCGAGGGCCGTCACCGTCGACCGGACCTTCCGCGCGGGCGAGGAGGTGTCGTTCCGCACCGTCGTCAACCCCGTCCGCAGCCTCCGGTCCGGAGGCGACACATCGGAGCGGACCCGCGGCAAACGCGTCGCGCACAATCGGCCGGAGCACGTGAAGGCATGGTTTGAGCGCCGCCTGCAACCCGCCGGCCAACCGGCCGTCGCGCCCGACGGCGTCGTACGGATCGGTGCGGACGCGGACACCGAACGGCTCGCCCTGCGCATCCTCCCGAAGGTCTCCAGCACGGTGGCCCACAAGGGGCTCCGCATCGCCCGCGCGGAGATCAAGGGGACCTTCGCCGTCACCGACCCGCCGACGTTCGTCGCCGCCCTCACCCAAGGCATCGGCCACGCCCGCGCGTACGGCTGCGGGCTGATCCTCGTGCGCTGACCGCCCCGCGGGCCGGGGCGGTTTTGGGGGTTGTGTGGGGGCGGGGTGAGGGCCGGGGACAGGTTTTGCGGGGACTTTCCTTGACGGCATTGGTCCAGTCCAATACCGTCTCGTCCACCCAGCACGCTCGCACAGCGCATCGCCCCCACCCGTCGCGCTACTGACGGAACGTCACCCCCCCAGGGAGCATCTGTGGTTTCCCGACGTTCGTTTCTCGCCGCCGCCGGTGTCACCGGCGCCGCGGCCGCCCTCACGCCGCTGACACCGCTGTCGTCACTGCTTCCGCAGGCGTCCGCCGCCGGCGTCTCGCTGCCGCTGAAGTTGGCGAACAACTCCGGCCAGGGCACCGTCTACGCCTACGTCTCCGGTTCGGACAGCAGCGGTTGGCCGGTCTTCGTCTCGTCGGACGGCACCGCGCACCGCCTGCCGAACCCGTCCTCGACGGTCACCCCGATCGCCGACTACTCCATCGCGCTCGGCGCCTCCGGCTCCTCGGTCACGGTCAACCTCACCGACTACGTCATCGGCGGCCGGGTCTGGTTCTCGATCGGCCAGAAACTCCAGTTCTTCGTCAACCCCGGCACTCCCCCCGGGCTCGTCCAGCCCGCGCTGGTCAGCTCGGACCCGAACTGGAACACCAACTGGACGTTCTGCGAGTTCACCTTCAACAGCGCCAACCTCTACGCCAACATCTCCTACGTCGACATGGTCGCGCTGCCGATCTCCATGGCCAGCACCGGCGCGAGCGGCAACCAGTCGGTCAGCCCGCTGCCCACCGGCGCGCTGGCGTCCATCGCCTCCGGCCTCCAGTCCCAGCACGCCGCCGACGGCGCCCCGTGGGACCACCTGGTGGTCACCGACTCCTCCGGCGGAGTGCTGCGGGTGCTGTCGCCCTCGCACGCGCCGGTCGACTTCGGCGGCTACTGGGACGACTACCTCAACCGGGTGTGGACCCACTACGCGAGCACCCCGCTCACCGTCAACGGCCAGGGCAGCATCGGCTCGTACAGCGGCACCGTCTCCGGCGGCGCGATCGTGTTCTCCGGACTGAATGACAACGGTGTCGCCTTCACCAAGCCCAGCGCCGTGGACATCTTCGGCTGCGCCTCGGGCCCGCTCTACAACTCCGGCGCGGACGCGCGCGGCGCGGTGGCCGCCCGGCTCGCCGCCGCGATCAACCGCAGCAGCCTGCTGGTCTCCGGCGGCAACAACCAGCCCGACGGCGTGAGCGCGTCGCAGTACTACCAGGACTCGGTCACCAACCACTACGCGCGCCTGGTGCACCAGTACGCGAACATCGGCTACGCCTTCCCGTACGACGACGTCGGCCCCACCGGCCAGGCGCCGGTCGACGGCCACATCCAGGACGGCGCCCCCACGTCGTGGACGGTCTCGCTCGGCGCGGGCGCCGGCTCGGGTACGGGCGGCGGCGGTGGTACGGGCACCGGCACCAGCGCCTACAGCACCATCCAGGCGGAGTCGTACTCCGCGCAGAGCGGCACCCAGACCGAGTCCACCACCGACTCCGGCGGCGGGCAGGACGTCGGCTACATCGCCAACGGCGACTGGCTGAAGTTCTCCTCGGTGAACTTCGGCTCCTCCTCGCCGAAGCAGTTCGTGGCCCGGCTGGCGTCCGGCGCGGACGCGGGCGTCAGCGGCGCGATCCAGGTACGGCTGGACAGCACCGGCGGCACCAAGGTCGCCGAGATCGACTTCGCCAACAACGGGGGCTGGCAGAACTGGCAGACCGTGCCCGCCAACGTGGTCGCCTCGGCGACCGGCGTGCACGACGTCTACCTGGTGTTCTCGGGCAGCAGTTCGGACTTCGTCAACATCAACTGGTTCACGTTCACCAGCTGAGCGCTGTCACCGCCGGTCGATGATGTGCGGCCGCCGCCGGGGCAACCGGCGGCGGCCGTAGGCGGCTTCGCAACGTGGCTATGCAACGTGGCTTCGCAACACGTATCGCGCAGCGCTCAGTTGCCGCTGCCGCGCACCATGCGCAGCTCGGCGATCTCCAGTAGACCGTCCAACTCGACCTTGGCGCGCGTCTGGTGGGGGCTGACGCGCAGACCGCTCTCCCGGACGATCGTGAGCAGCCGCTCGGCGAGTGGCAGCACCATGTGCCGGCCCCAGCAGCGTTCCGAGGCCGGGCCGAAGGGCAGGTATCCCGGGTGGGTCTCGCTGTCGAGTCCGTCCCAGCGTTCGGGTGCGAACTCGGCCGGGTCCTCCCACAGTCCGGGGTCCCGGTGGCTGAGCAGCGGCAGCAGCAGGACGTCGTCGTCGGCGCGGATGCGGGGGTCGACCGCGGCGAACTCCGGTGAGGCGACGCGGAGGATGTTCCACGACGGCGGCAGCAGCCGCAGCGCCTCCAGGATGACGTTGCGGTCCGGCACGTCGTCGGCGAACGGCGCCCCGAGCCACAGCGCGTTGGTGACCAGGGCGGAGACGGTGAAGCACACCGGCGCCGCCACCCGCCGGTACAGGTACATCGCGTAGCGCCGGTCGGCGTACGACGTCGAGCCGAGCACCAGCGCGGCCAGCCGCGACAGGGGTACGTCCCGGCGCGGCGGGCGCAGGAACGCGGCGCCCGAGGCGACGGCGGACCAGGTGATCTTCGGGGTGAGTTCGAGGCGCCGGTCGACCAGCACGCGGAAGCGCAGGCTCTCGTCGCCGAAGACGAGGTCCCGCAGGTAGGTGTGGGCGACGTGCGGCCAGGTGCCGCTGAGGTCCGGCACGGGCCCGCGGGTCCGTTGCAGCGCGGCCCGTACGTCGCCGCCGACGGCCTGCATGAAGGCGGCGGCGTCGGTACGGTCGACGAGGCGGCCGCGGACGGGTTTGAACGTCGGGCGCTCGGCGGCGTTCGCGGGCCGGGCGGCGAGGACGCCGTTCATCAGGTCGGGGCCCGCCAGGCCGACGGTGTCGGGCTCCAGGCGGAACAGCGGGCTGCCGAGGTGGCGGTCGAGCAGTGCCTGGATTCTCGGGGCGAACTCCACCGGCCGGGTGCGGCCACCGGCACGTAGTTCGGGCATGCGCGGACTCCCTGGAGGCGGGTTGGCGGGCGGCGGGGCTCTCCGGTCGCCGGCCGGCACGGGCCTGCTCGGACGGGCTGCGGAACGCCGGACCCGGGCCCGTGCAGGCGGGCCCGGGTCCGGCGCGGCCGCCGCCGTCAGACCCAGCCGTACCAGGCGTACGCCTTCAGGCTCTTCTCCGGACGGAACCTCTTGACCAACCGCACCAGCTTCATGGACACCTCCACACAGCGCGCAGACGCGAACGGGCGATTCGGACGTTCGAAGAGAGCCCGCTGCGCTCCGGCATCGATCCCCGGGGCCCAGAAAGCTCACCGCGAAAGGTGAACCCCGGTGGGAACAAAGGTGCTTGCGGGGCTCACGTGGCAAGTATTCCGTGCCCGCGGCCGGTCGAAACGGAATGGGCCGGACCGGGCGGCAGGAGCGCGTGCCGGACCGGGCCCGGGTGTCCGCGACCGGCCGCGGGCGGTACGTCCCGACCGGATACGGTCCGAGAGGGTACGTCCTGGCGGTTCGCTGCCTGCGGAATCGGGTTGTCCGGCGGGCCGCCGTGGGACAGCATGCGGGCATGCCAGCCCTGCTCCGTGACGAAGCCCAGGTCCGCGCCCAGCTGCTCGACGTCCGCTCGTACGCCGTCGCCCTGGACATCACCCGCGGTGCGGACACCTTCCGCAGCACCACCGTGATCCGGTTCGACTGCGCCGAGCCCGGCGCGGCGTCCTTCGTGGACATCGAACCCTCGGTGCTGCTGCGCGCCGAGCTGAACGGCCGCCTGCTCGACCCCGCCACGCTCGACGGCAACCGCCTCCCGCTGCCCGGACTCGCCGCCGCCAACGAGCTGTTGGTCGAGGCCGACCTGCCCTACTCGCACACCGCCGAGGGCCTGCACCGCTTCACCGACCCGGCCGACGGCGAGACGTACGTGTACACCGCCTGCGCGCCCGACCTCGCCCCGAAGGTCTTCGCCTGCTTCGACCAGCCGGACCTGAAGGCGCCCTTCACCTTCACCGTGACCGCCCCCGAGGGGTGGACGGTGATCGGCAACGGCGCCACCACGGCGCTGCCCGACGGCAGGTGGCAGGTCGGCGCGATCGGCCCGATCTCCACCTACCTGACCGCGGTCGTCGCCGGCCCCCTGCACCAGGTGCGCGCCGAACACGACGGCATCCCGCTCGGCCTGTACGCGCGCCGCTCGCTCGCCGCCGAACTCGACCGCGAAGCGCCGGAGTTGTTTGCTCTGATGGGCGCCTCCTTCGACCGCCTGCACCAGCTCTTCGACGTGCGCTACCCCTTCGACGGCGGCTACTACCAGGCGTTCCTGCCCGAGTTGAACTGGGCGGCGATGGAGAGCCCGGGCTGTGTCACCTTCGAGGACAAGATGCTGTTCCGCTCCGCGCCGACCGACGCGCAGCGGGCCCAGCGGGCCATGGTGGTGTGCCACGAGATGGCGCACATGTGGTTCGGCAACCTCGTCACCCTCCGCTGGTGGGACGACGTGTGGCTGAACGAGTCCTTCGCCGAGGTGCTCGGCTACCGGATCGCGGCCGAGGCCACCGGCTACACCAGCTCCTGGACGCTCTTCTCCGCCCGCAAGGGCTGGGGCTACGACGCCGACCAGCGCGCCACCACGCACCCGGTCGCAGCCACCGGCGCCGGTTCCGCCGCCGAGGCGCTCGCCAACTTCGACGGCATCTCGTACGCGAAGGGCGCGGCCGCGCTCCACCAGCTCATGCACCGGCTCGGCGACGAGGCGTTCTTCGCCGGGCTCAACACGTACTTCGCGCGGCACAGTTGGGGCAACGCCGAGCTGGCCGACTTCATCGACGCGCTCGCCGACGCGGCAGGGCCGGAGGTGCCGGGGTGGGCCGACGCATGGCTGCGGACCACCGGCGTGGACATGCTGCGGGTCGAGGTCGAGGTCGAGGTCGAGGTCGGGGCCGCGGCCGAGGTGGGGGCTGCGGCTGGGAGCGGGCCGGAAGCCGATGCGCCGGAAGGAGCCGTCGCCTCGGCCGTCCTGGTCAACGACGGCACCCGCCCGCACCGGCTGCGTCTGGGCGTGTACGAACGGGACGGCGGCGCGCTCGTGGCGCACCGGCGGCTGGACGTGGACGCCGCGCCCGGCAGCCGTACCCCGCTGCCCGAGCTGACCGGCGGCCCGCGCCCGGCCCTGATCCTGCCCAACGACGGCGACCTGACGTGGGCCCGCATCCGGCTCGACGCCCGTTCGGCGCAGACCGTTGCCGCTGAACTGTCATCCATCGAGGACGAGTTGAGCCGCGCGGTGCTGTGGGAGCACCTCCGCGACCTGACCCGCGACGCCGAACTCCCGGCCGCCGCCTACCTCGACCTCGTCGCCGCCCATCTGCCGGCCGAGCGCTCGGACAGCATCGTGACGGGCGTACTCGACTTCACCCGGGGCCACGTCGTCGCCCGTTACCTCGGCCCCGCCGATCGGCCCGCCGCCCGACTGCGGGTCGGCGCCGCCGCCCGCGCCCTGCTGGCCGCACCTGACGCCGGACACGGGCTGCGCATCGCCGCCCTGCACGGCGTGATCGCCCACGCGACGGGGGAGGCACAACTCGCCGAGCTCACCGCCTGGTTGGAAGGCCGCGACCTGCCCGACGGCCTCACCCTGGACACCGACCTGCGCTGGGCCGCGCTGGTCCGGCTCGCCGCGACCGGGACCGTCGACGAGGACCGGATCGCCGCCGAACTCACCGCCGACCCCAGCGACGCCGCCGCACTGGGCGCCGCCCGCGCCCGCGCCGCCCTCCCGGAAGACGCCGCCAAAGCCCGCGCCTGGCAGCAACTGTTCACCCCCGGCGCCCTCACCGGCCCCCTCCTCGCCGCCACCGCCGACGGCTTCTGGCACTCCGGTTCACTCACCACCCAACACGCCTACGCCCAGCGCTACTTCGACGAACTCCCCACCGCCGCCGACCGCGGCCCCGCCGTCACCACCGCCCTCGCCCGCCGCCTCTTCCCCACCACCCCCCACCCCGACACCCTCCGCGCCGCCCACCACCTCCTCACCCGCACCGACCTCCCCCCGTCCCTCCACCGCCACCTCTCCGACAGCCTCGACGACCTCCACCGCACCCTCCTCCACCACCCCTGACCCCCGCGAGGGGCGGGCCTCCCGGCCGGGGGGAGGCCCATCTCTTCCGAAGGGCCGCGAAAGCCGTATGCGGGCGATATGGTCCCCAGTGCGCACGCCGCGGACCGGCGTGATGTACCTGACTGGGGGGTCGCATGTTCGAAATGACCAAGGGCGCCAACGTCGGCATGGCCTCGCTGGGTGAGGACACCGGTTCGGTGGTCGTGAGCCTGTCCTGGAGCAGCGCTGCCGGAGACGGGGACGCGGACGTGTCCGTCCTGCTGCTGGGGGACAACGGGAAAGTCCGCAGCGACGCGGACTTCTTCTTCTACAACAACCCCGCCGCCGAGGACGGCAGTGTGCAGCTCCTCGGCAAGCAGCCGACGGAGAACGGCAGCGAGGACCGCATCAGCCTCGACCTGACCGCCGTTCCCACGGAGGTGGCGCGGATCGTGATCGCCGCGAGCCGCTACGAAGAGGCGCGGTTCGGCGAACTGGACGACCTGCGCGTGGAGTTGGCCGACCGCGTCGGTGAACCGCTGCTCGGCTACTCCATCGCCGGTGCCGGGCCGGAAACGGCGTTCCTGTTTGGGGAGCTCTACCGGCGTGCGGGCGAGTGGAAGTTCCGCGCGATCGGCCAGGGCTACGACTCCGGACTGGCCGGTCTGGCAACGGACTTCGGCATCGACGTCGAGGACGATGCCGCGGCGGACGCCGACCAGCCCGAACCATTGGAGCCATCGCGCGCGATACCGGACCAGGCGGCCGCACCGGAGACGGCCGGGGGAGCCGTGTCGGCGGGAGACGGGCCTGCGACCAAGGAGACCGTGGTCAAGCGGCGCCCGCGCACCGCCAAGAAGAAGGTGACGCTGCCGGCCACGCAGAAGAAGTCGCTTGCGGAGAGCGATGTTTGGCGGCGAGCCCGGCTGTTTCCGGCGTCGTCCCTCAAGAGCGATCGGGAGCGGGAGACGCGGGCGACGTCCCTGCTGCTGTCGGTGATGGCCCAGGTACCTGAGTTCGGCCGCAGGCTGACCGCTGCCTTCGGCGCCCCCGCCGGACGGATGGAGACGTTCACCGAGGTGCAGTTCCCGCACAAGGAGACGCCGCGGCGCCCGGACGGTGTGATCCGGGTCGAACGCGCCGGCAAACTGTGGACCGCCCTTGTCGAGACCAAGACGAACGGCAACCAACTCAAGGCCGACCAGGTCCGGGACTACCTGGACATAGCGGCCCGGCGCGGCTACGAGGCTGTGATCACGCTCTCCAACGACGTGGCCTTGGACGGCAGGCCGCTGGTGGACGCGAAGGTCGACGGCCGCCGTAAGCACAAGGTCGCCCTCTGGCACCTGTCCTGGGCCGAGGTCGTACACCAGGCGCAGATGCTGATCCGCCACGAGGGCGTCGGCGACGCCACCCGCGTCTGGCTCCTCCAGGAACTCCTGCACTACCTGCAGCACGAGAACTCCGGGTGCCACGGCTTCCAGAACATGGGACCCGCCTGGGTTCCCGTACGCAACGGCATCGACGACGAGACGCTCTGCCAGGGTGACGAGCGGGCCGTCGAGGTCGTCGAGAGCTGGGAGCGCCTCATCCGCCAGGTCTGCCTGCGGCTCGGCGGTGAACTCGGGGTGAAAGTGCTCCCCGCGCAGAGCACCCGCCGCGGCGCCGATCCGCAAGCGCGCCGCGCCGCGTCCGCGGACCGGCTGTGCGCGGACGGCCGGCTCTTCGCGGAGATCAGGGTCGACGGCACGGTGGGTGTCCTCAGCGTCACCGCCGACCTGCGCACCGGCCGCCTGCGGACCTCGGTCGACATCCCCGTCCCCGAGCAGGGCTACCCCTTGTCGTGGGTCAAGCGCTTGGTGCGCCAACTCGCCGAGGCACCGGCCGACCTCCACATCGAGACGCTCACCGAGAGCGGAACCGGCGGTCCGCGCGGCACCCTGGAGCGGCTCCGCCCCGAACCCGGCGACCTCCTTCCCAAGGGCGGCTCCGCCATCACCGGTTTCCGGCTCACGCTCATGAGGAGCATGGGCAGCACCCGCGGCAACGCGGAATCGGGCTTCATCCGCAGCGTCGACGAGGCCGTGGACCGCTTCTACACCAGCGTCATCACCTGCCTGGAGCGGCAGCCGGCTGCTCGGAGGCCGCAGCCGGTGGCCTGACCCGGCGCCCGGCTCCCGCCGCTGTTCGCGGCGGGAGCCGCGGTCAGGCCGGGACCCCGTCGGGGCGTTCCGCGGCGGCGCGGTCCGCGTCGTCCGGGTCCTCCGGGTCCTCGTCGTGGTGCTCCTCGACGCTGTGGGAGTTCGTCAGGCTCAGCGAGCCGCCCGCGGCGATCAGGCCGACGGCGACGGCGATCACGCCGTAGGTGATCCGCTCGCCGTGGAAGAAGGACTCGACGAGGCTCCGGCTCCAGGTGCCTGCCGGGAGCTGGGTGGTGACCAGCGCGGCGATGAGGGTGCCGACCACGGCGGTGCCGATGCTGGAGCCGACCTCCTGGGCGGTGTCGTTGAGGGCCGCGCCGATGGACGTGCGGTTGGCCGGCATCGCGTCGACGAGCGCGACCGCGCAGATCGTCATGATGGTGCGCAGCCCCACCGTCATGACCACCATGCAGACGGCGATGACGGCGTACCCGTGGTAGACGCCCCAGGACATCCCGCCCAGCGCCGCCGCGAGGCAGACCGAGCCGACCAGGCAGGCGACGCGGTGGCCGAACCGGCGCGCGAGCCACTCCGACAGGGGGGTGGCGCCGAGCAACGTCACGATGATCGGCAGGTTCGCCAGGCCCGCCCGCACCGGGCTCCACCCGTAGGCGTACTGGAAGTGCAGGATCAGCCCGAACATCACGCTGGCCATCGCGATCGCCATGCCGATCTGCGCTATGGCGGCGCCGCGGACGGTGCCGTTGGAGAACAGCCGCAGGTCGAGCATGGGCTCCTTGCTGCGCCGCTCGTGCCAGACGAACGCGATCCCGGCCACGAGGGCGCCGGCGATCGACCCGACGGTGGCCGCGGACTGCCAGCCGTTGTCGACGCCGCTGGTCAGGGCGTAGCAGGCGAGCCCGATGGTGCTGATGCTCAGAACGGCGCCGGGCAGGTCGAGCGCGTCGCGGGTCAGGCCCTCCGGACGGTCGGCCGGGACGCCGAGCCGGACGCCGATGCACGCGATCAGCGCGATCGGGGCGTTGACGACGAGCAGCCACTCCCACCGCACATGAGCGAGCGCGGTGCCGCCGAGCAGCGGGCCGAGGACGAAGCCGGACATGCCGACGATGATCATCACGGTCATGGCGCGCATCCGCAGCGCCTTGTCGTCGAACAGCCGGAAGACCAGCGAGTTCGTGATGGGGGCCATCGCGGCGGCCGCGACACCGAGCGCGGCCCGCAGCGCGATCAGCTCGCCCGCGGTGGTGACGGCGATCACGCACAGGCTCAGCGCGCCGAACACGGCGAGGCCGACCAGCAGCACCCGGCGGCGGCCGAGCCGGTCGGCCATCGACCCGGCGGTGAGCAGCAGGCCGCCGAAGGTCAGTGAGTACGCGCCGGTGACCCACTGGAGCGCGGTGGTGCCGCTGCCGAGGTCGCGGCCGATGGTGGGCAGCGCGATCGACAGCAGCGTGTTGTCGACCATCTCGACGAAGAAGGCCAGGCAGAGGGCGGCCAGCGGAATCCAGGCCGCCCGCAGGGACGGATAGGTGGCGGATGGCGCGGTCTGGGGAGGCGGGGCGGTGGTCATGGCGGCCCTCCTATCGAACGAGGTTCGGCTATCGAACGGGGTTTGAATATCGAACGGCGTACGATGAGCTAAGATAGAACAACGTTCGATCGAGAGCAAGTCGCGTGGGGATGTGAGCCATGGCAGAGGTGAGGAGCCGCCCGGGGGCAGGGCGCCGGCGTGCGTCGCATTCGATGGAGTCCGTACTCACCGAGGCGGTGGCCCTGCTCGACGAGGCGGGGGAACCCGCGCTGACCTTCCGGGCGCTCGCGCAGCGGCTCGGCGGCGGCGTCGCCAGCATCTACTGGTACGTCGCGAACAAGGAGGAACTGCTCGACCGCGCCACCGACCACGTCATTGGCTCGGTGCTCGCCGACCTCGAGGCGCTCCCCGAGCGCGACGACCCGATCGACGCCCTCCGCGACATGGCGCTGACGCTCTTCGACGCGATCGTGGCCCGGCCCTGGCTGGGCTCGTACTTCATGCGCAATGTCGGCGTCCAGGGCAACTCCCTGCGCCTGTACGAACGGCTCGGCCGGCAGACCCTCCGCCTCGACCTCGACGCCCTCCAGCGCTTCCACGCGGTGTCCGCGGTCATCGGTGTCGTCGTCGGCTCCGCGGTCGACCTCGGGCAGGAGCCGCCCCAGGAGGTCCTCGGCGGCGCCGTGAGCCGTGAGGAGTACCTAGGCCGCTACGCCCAGGCGTGGCGCGAACTCGACCCCGAGGAGTTCCCCTTCGTCCTCGAGATCGTCGACGAGTTCGACGGCCACGACGACGTCGACCAGTTCCGCTCCGCCCTGGAGCTCACCCTCGCCGGCCTCCGCCTCCAGGCCACCACCTGACCGTCCGGGCCCGCCGCGCCGGCATCAGGGCCGACACCCGCGTTCCGACGGCCGGCGTCGGGTCATGCGGCAATGATAGTTAGTAGGTATCATTGGACGCATGCTCTATGCGACGCCGACCCTGACCCCCGACGACGAGCGCGTTCTGGCAGAGGTCGTCGGGATGCGCTCGGAGCTGCGGCACGCGGTGAGCCAGGCGCCGTCGAAGTGGACGCAGGACCTGCGCCGTGCGCTGACGGCCTCGGCGATCGCCGCGTCCAACACGATCGAGGGCTTCCAGGTCGACGTGCGCGACGTCGCCGACCTGATGGACGGTGAACGGGAGGGCATCGACGCCAGCGAGGCCGACAAGGCGGAGACCCTGGCCTATCAGCAGATGATGACCTACATCCAGTCGCTGTACGACGTCGCGGATTTCACCTACAGCAAGGGGCTCCTCAACGCCCTGCACTGGATGCTGCAAGGCCATCACCACAGCCGCCGCAGGCCGGCCGGGCAATGGCGTCCGATGCCCATCTTCATCAGTGCCGCGGGCGATCCGCTCAGCGTCGAGTACGAAGGTCCGCACGAGGACCGCCTGCCCGCACTCGTCGGCGAGCTGGTGGACTGGCTCAACGAGGGCGACCTCGATGTGGACCCCCTGATCCGTGCCGCCATGGCCCACCTCAACCTCGTGAAGATCCACCCGTGGGTCGACGGCAACGGCCGGATGTCGCGCAGCCTGCAAACCCTCGTCATCGCCAGGGAGCATGTTCTGGCACCCGAGTTCTCCTCGGTCGAGGAATGGCTGGGGATGCCCGGGCACACCTGGGACTACTACAAGGTGCTCCGTGACGTCGGCGGCCCCGTGTACTCGCCGGAGCGCGACACAGGGCCGTGGATCTCCTTCAACCTGCGCGCCTATCACGAGCAGGCGCAGCGCGTACGCCATCGCGTGGAACGTTCGACGGATGTGTGGGTCCTGCTCGACGGCTACTCCGCGGCGCTCGGCGTCAGCGAACGGCAGGTCTCCGCGTTGCACGAGGTGGCCATCACCGGGCGGGTGCGCCGCTCGCGCTACGAGAAGAGCGAAGGACTCAACTCCCAGCAGGCCACGCGGGACATGCAGGCCCTCGTCAGGTCGGGAATCCTCGCCGCCGTCGGGCAGACCAAGGGGCGCCACTACGTGGCCGGCGACCGCTTCCCCCCGGACGTCCTCGAGGCCGCCCACCGCCGCCACACGATCCGCGACCCGTACGATCCTCACTGACCGCCGGTGGCCTGGTCCCGTACCCCGGGCGGCGGAGGAGGGTCATGCGCATCGGCATCGTCGGCACCGAGAGCAGCCATGTCGACCACATCGTGCACCACCTCAACGTCGAGGCCCTGGGCGGCGGCGCCCGCGTGGTCGCGCTGAGCGGAGGCGCCTCGGAGCGCAACGAACTCCTGTACGCGAAGGGCGGGTTGGATCGGATCGTCGAGGCGCCTACCGATCTGCTGGGCCTGGTCGACGCCGTGATGGTCGCCGACCGCGACGGCGCCCTGCACCGCGCCCACGCCGTGCCGTTCCTCGAACAGGGCCTGCCGGTCTTCGTGGACAAGCCGCTGGCCTGCGACATCGCGGACGCGGAGGCGATCATCGCCGCCGCCCGCGCCCACGACGCGCCGCTCACCTCGTACTCGGCGCTGCGCGCACTGCCCGACACCGACGCCCTCGCCGCCGAGACCGCGGCCCACGGCGGGGCGGAGGTCGTCGCCGTGTCCGGCCCCGCCGACCCGCAAGGCCCGTACGGCGGTGTCTTCTTCTACGGCATCCACGCCGTCGACACAGCCCTGCGCCTGGCCCCCGGCCCCCTCGGCGACATCCACGTGGCCCGCACCGCCACGACCCTCACCGCGACCACCACCGCCGGCACCACCCGCGTCGTCGTCACCCTCGTACGCCCCACCGAGACCGCGCAGATCCCCTTCCACGCCATGGCCGCCACCCGCACCCACCTCACCCAGCGCACCCTCACCCTCGGCGACCACTACCTCCTGCCGGGCCTGCGCACCTTCCTCCACATGGCCCGAACCCGCCAACCACCCCTGCCCTACGACGCGTTGCTCCGCCCGATCCACCTCCTCCACGAGCTCGCCCGCACCCCCGGCACCCCGACCCCACGGCTGCCGAAATGACACCCCGCGAGGACCGCGCCGCCGGCGCGGTGGTCGGTTCGGCCGTGGGAGACGCGCTGGGCGCGCCGTTCGAGTTCGGCCCGGCGGGCGCCTTCTCGGCCCGCTTCCCCCGCCCCGGTGGCGGCGGGGAGATGTGCGGTGGCGGCGGCTGGGAGCCCGGCGAGGCCACGGACGACACGCAGATGGCGGTGCACGTCGGCGAATCGCTCCTGGAACGGGGCGGGTTGGACCTGCCGGACGTGTTCGCGCGCTTCCGGCGGTGGGCTGCGGCCGACCCGAAGGACATCGGCCTGCAGACCGAGGACGTCCTGACCAACGGCCTGCCCTGGGACAGCGCCGCCGCGGAGCACTTCCGCACCAACCAACGCGCCGCCGGCAACGGCGCGTTGATGCGCGCGGCCACCTCCGCGGTCTACTTCGCCGCACACGGCCGCAGCGCCACGATGGAGGCCGGACGCCGGCTGTCCGCCCTCACGCACGGGGACCCGGCGGCGTGGGAGGGCACCGCGATCCTCCACGAACTGCTGCGCGTCGCGCTGTCCGGCGGCGACCCGCTCACCGCGATCCCCGCCACCCTCGCCGCCGCCCACGACGACCACCGCGACCGCTACGCGACTGTCCTGGCCCCCGACTGGCACCCTTCCCGGGCCTCCGAGTTCAACGGCGCCGTCTGGCCCTGCCTCGGCTCCGCGGTCTGGGCGGTGCGCACCACCACCTCGTACGAGCACGCGGTCCGCGCAGCGATCGACCTCGGCGGCGACACCGACACCGTCGCGGCGGTCACCGGCGCCCTGGCCGGCGCACTCCACGGCATCACCGCCGTCCCCGCCCGCTGGACCACCCCGCTCCACGTCCCCCTCCCGGCAACGCCGACCCCCCACCGAACCCTCCGACTCCCGCACCTCACCCACCTCGCCCACCGCCTGGCGACCGCCTGACGCGACGCTTCCGGGCAGCCGTGTCACCTGACTGCTGCCAGGGTGTTGCCCGTCCGCTGCGGTGGGTCCCGTTGCGGGCCGCAACGGTGTTGCGTGCCGCCAGTCTGGATGCCGTCGGGCCGATCGGCCGGGCAGGGCGTGCGGCGGCACCCGCCGCGGAAAGAGGTCTTCAGTGCGTACACCGTTACTGACCGTCAGAGCGGCGCTGGTCTTCACTCTGGCCGTGCTGGCGGGACTCGGCGCCGGAGTGGTGTCCGCAGTGGGCGGCGTCGAGCCCACCCAGTGTGTTCTGTGCGGAGCAGGGACTTTCGGTGTGGCGGTTCCCTTCTTCGATCGGCTCATCGGCGGTACCGGGCCCGAGTGAGAGGAGCCGACGCCATGCTTGGCATCGGACCAGAACCGCCCGGTGCGGAGACCTGTGGACAGGAGGGCACGGAGGGATGGGCGAATTAAGGCCGCTGGCCGAAGAGTTGGACGACGACTGCCGAGCGTTCGCGCAGGCGCTGCGTACGCTCTTCGCCGGCTTGGGGGTATCGGTGCGTCGGTACGCTGCCCGGCGCTACCGCGACGCGGGGACGGTCTCCCGCTACCTGGGTGGCACGCGGGTGCCGCCCTGGGAGTTCGTGGTCGAACTCTTCGCCGACCTCGCCGCGGATCACGGCGCTCCGGCGACGCCGCTGACCCTGGAACGCGTCCGTGAACTGCACCGCCTCGCGGTCCAGGGCGGTGTCCCCCCGGCGGACGGGGTGCAGGTCCTCCAGCAGCAACTGGCCGACGCCGACCGTGAGGCACGCCGCGCCACCGCGCAGGAGGATGTGCTCGGCGATGCGTTGCTGGACCGCCAGCACCGCATCGCCGACCTCGAAGTGCGTTTCAGTCTGCTGGAGTCGCAGTGGTTGGCCGAACGCACATCGACCCAGCTGCCGCCGGACGGGTCGGGCAGCGTGGACGACCTGCTCGCCGAGCGCCGGCGACTGGAGAGCCAGGTCAGGACACTGGAGACGGAGCTCGAGGAGACCCGGCTGCGGGTCATGCTCGCGGAGTCCCGGTGCGACGTCCTGGAACGGCAACTTGCCATCGCCGAAGGACCGTTGCCCGCACTCGGCACGGTCGAGCAGGCCCCTGCCGCTGTCCTGGACCCCCCGGCCGAGGCGATGTTGCGGAACCCGGCGCGCATCCTGATCGTGGACGACAAGCAGCCCAACCTTCTCGCACTCGAGGCGGTGCTGGCCGGTCTGGGGCACGAGGTCGTGACCGCGGACTCGGGCCAAGCCGCGCTCAAGGCCCTGCTGGACAGCGAAGGGTTCGCCGTCATCCTGCTCGACGTGCAGATGCCGGACATGGACGGCTACGAAACGGCCCTCCACATCAAACGCCGCGCCCGCACCCGCAACATCCCCATCGTCTTCCTGACCGCCATGGACCACGACCCGGCGCACATCTTCCGCGGTTACACCGCGGGCGCCGTCGACTACCTGGTCAAGCCGTTCGATCCCTGGATCATCCGTGCCAAGGTCGAAGCCTTCGTCCAGATGCACCTGGAGGCCCGCGCCACGCCGTGACGACGGCGGGCCGCGCACGGGGGTGCCGTGCGCGGCCCGTTCGCGGCGGGGGCGGTCAGTGCCCGAGGTCGCTCAGGAACTTCTTCGTGTACTCCAGCGCAGTCGTGCTGGGGACGGAGTTGCACGTGGGGGAGGCGTACGTGTACGAGCAGGGCGTGTCCCGGTCCAGCGACCAGTAGTGCAGCCCGGCCAGGCCGTTGCTGACCGCGTACGACGACAGCGTGTCCACGTCCGCGGCGGTGAAGGTCTCGCTGGTGGCGTCGTTCATGCCGATCATCGGGGTGACGGCGATCTTGCTCGCCGGGACCCCGTAGGTGTGCTCCAGGTTCTTCACGGCCTGGATCGCCGACTGCGCCATCTCGCAGGTGCCGCCGGAGACGACGCACACGCTGCTGGAGGCGTTGCCGTAGTCCATGGTCATCAGGTTGATGACGTACTTCTGGAGGTTGGAGGCGAGGACCGCCTTGACGACCGTGTCGCCGAGCGAGTTCACGCCGCCGTAGCCGCCGTCGGACGCGCCCAACGTGGCGAGGGTGAAGGAGAACTGGAGGTTCGGGTACTGCGCCTGCGCGCCGGCCGCCGCGGCGACCAGGTTCTGGATGTCCGACGCGCTCTGGCCGCCTTCGATGTCGAAGTCGATGCCGACCAGGTTGGGGCTGGCGTAGCGGGCGATGAACGACTCCATGCCCGCCGTCGAGCCGCAGGTGAAGCTTCCGGCCGCGCCGCCGGTGGACACGACGTAGTTCAGCCCGGCGGACTTCAGCTGCGGCACGTTCTCGGCGGCCCAGGAGGCACCCGGGACGCCGCCCCAGTTCTCGCTGCCGCAGGCACCGGTGGCGAACGAGACGGTGAGCGCGGGCAGGTTCGGCACGTACTGCGACACCAGGCTGCCGGAGCCCACCACCGGCAGCGCGGACCCGGTCACGGCCGACTGCATCTGGTAGGTGTTCCAGTTCATGTTGATGGTGACGTCCTTGTACGGGCTGAAGAGCAGCCCGCTGGCCGAACCGGTGCCGGTCCCGCCGCTGCCGCCGGTGGAGCCGCCCGTGGACCCGCCGGTGGTCCCGCCCGTGGACCCGCCGGTACACGCGCCGGCCGATGTCCAGGGCTGTCCGCTGCCGGCGCCGCCGTTGCTGGTCGCGGGGTCGTTGCCCTGAGTCCAGTAGTTGGCCGTGTAGTTGGTCCCGTTCTCGCTCGCCTGCTGGCCGGCGGTGTAGACCGTGCTGGAACTCCACGCCGCGGCGCAGGTGGAGGCCGCCTGCGCGGCGGGCGCCGAGGCCATCGCGAAGGCCGCGCCGCCGATGGTCAGCCCGAGTGCCGAGCCGGTGATGAGTGCCTTGCGCAGAACGTGTCTTCCGACGCGCATGGGAATCCTCCAGGAGTGAGGGGCGCTCTTGCGTCGCGGCGCCTCGCCCCGCTGACCCGGTGGGTGGGCGAGGCGGCCGCTTCGCACGTGGGGGTGAACGAAGTGGTCCTGAAACGTCGAGCAGATTGGTCAAGACCAATATGTAGGGGCGGCGCGCGGGCCGGTCAACCCTTCAACAAAGTTGCATAATTACTTTGGCCGGATCGGGCGGCAGCCCGTACGGGGCCGACGGGGGTGGAGACGCGATCTCCACCCCGAGCTCAACCCGTGGGTTGAGGGAACGGAGCCCGCCGCAGCGGATGCTCGATGCCATGACCACCACCGACTGGATCATCGACATCGTCCTCGTGCTCATCGTCTTCCGGCAGATGCGCGAGGAGCGGCTCACCGTCCGGACCGTGCTGCTGCCGCTGGCCATCATCAGCTGGGCGGCGGCCACCTACCTGCACCACATCCCCACCGCCGGCAACGACCTGCTGCTGGCGGGCATCTTCGTCGCCGTGGGCATCGCCTTCGGCCTCGTCGGTGGTCTGCTCACCCGCGTCCGGCTGGCCGACGGCCACGTACGGATACGCGCCTCCGTGGGCGCGGCTGCCCTGTGGGTGGTCAGCATGGGCTTCCGGCTCGGTTTCGCCGTGTGGTCCTCGCACCCCTCCGGCGAGGTCCACGTCGCGCACTTCTCCGCCGCACACGACATCACCAGCGCCCAGGCGTGGGTGGTGGCGCTCATCCTGATGGCGTTCGGCGAGGTCGTGGTCCGGCTGGGCACCATCGTCCTGCGCGGGCAGCTGCTGCTCGGCCGCGCGAAGCGCGACGGAACGGCCGCCTCGGAGCAGCGGCCCCGGCCCGCCGAGTACGTCTGACCGCCGCGGCGGCCACCCCACCCCACCCCACCCTTGCCCGGCCCGGGACTCCGACCCGCGGTCGGGCGCAGCGCACCCGGTGGACGCTCCGCGTCAGATGGCGACGACGGTCAGGGAGCCGTCCAGCCCCTTGAATCCGGCGGCGTCGCGGGTGAACCGGGGGAGGCCCTGGACGGAGGCGATGGCGGGGATCACGAGGTCCGTTCGTCACCTGGCAGCACCATGTGGCCACCGCGTGCCGCTGCTCGCTGCTCGCTGGACGCCGCCACCGCCACCGGCCCGCCTCGTCGGTGGCGTCAAGCCGTGGCGGGAGCCGTCATCCGTCTGACTCGAGGATGCCGAGCAGGAGGTGCGCGAAACGGTCGGGCTCGCGGATGGGCAGTGCGTGGCCGGAGCCGGGAACGTGGACGGTCCGGACCCCCACCTGCTCCCAGACCGCCTGGCTGGCGGCGGCGTCGAAGATCTGGTCGCCGTCGGCGATGACGGCGGTGACCCGCGCGCGTGTCGATGCGCTGAGCTTCGACAGGAAGGGCCGGAAGTCGACGACGTGCCGCAGTACCCCGGCGACCGACTCGGCCGGCGTGGCCTCGGCGATGGTGGCGACGCACTTGATGGCGTCGGCGTCGGCGGAGGTGTCGTCCGCGCGGTTGGCCAGGATGCGGCGGGCGAACGTCGTGCCGTCGTGCGCGGCACCGACAAGGGCCCCGACCGCCTCGGGCGTGATGAGCCCTGCGGCCGGATCGTCCAGCGGTACCGGACCGTTGACGTTGGGCCCGCAGGCCAGGACGGCGGCTTCCGCCGGCCCGAGCCCGCCATGGGTCTGAAGCCAGGACTGGATGACGCCGGCGCCGAAGGACCAGCCGACCAGGATCGGCGAGACGGTCCCGGCCAGCACCGCGTCCAGGTCGCGTGACCAGAGTTCCGCGCCGGCCACCGGACCGTCGGCCGTGAGCAGTTCGGGCGCGAGATCGGTGTCGGAGCGGCCGTGGCCGCGCAGATCGAACGCGAGCAGGCGGTAGCGGTCGGCAAGTTCCGGTACGGACATCACGCCTTCCCACATACGGCTCGAACCGCCGAGGCCGTGGACGAAGACGAGGGGGCGTCCGTCCGCCCGGCCCTTCTCGACGACATTGATGCGAACGCCGTCCTCGGTGGTCACGTCAGGCATTCAGATCTCCGAACACAGGATGAGCGGGGGTGCGACGGCCTGAAGGCCGCGGGACCGGTTCCGGGCCGACCCGCACCGTGGCGTCAGCGGCGAACCACGACAGCAACTCCTCGAGCGCCGAGTCGTCGTGCACCGCACGGTCCGACAGCCTGACGTACCGGTCGATCACGGTGTCGACCGCGGTCTCGATCTCGGTGCCGGTCACTGCGCCGCAGCTCCCTCGGTGGCGGCTGCCGCCTTCGCCAGGATCACCGGATCGAACAGCGTGCCGGGGTGGCGCAGCATGTAGGACACGTTGTTGAACGCTTTTGACACCTCCGGGTCGACGAGGGCGGCACCGACGATCTGTGCCATGGCCAGGCGCTGCTGCCGCACTTCCTCCGGCACCTCGGTCCCGTTCTCGGCGTCGAGGCGGGCAGCGTCTCCGCCCGCGGACACGGCCCAGGCCGCGTCGACGACCACCTGCTGGAGGCGGAAGAACTCGGTGGCCGCCTCGTCGAGGTCGGCGCCGCTGCCGAGGTAGGAGGCCAGGCAGGAGGCGTGCAGCGCGGCGGAACTCATGCCCTGGCCGTAGACCGGGTTGAAGGACGCCACGGCGTCCCCCACGCTGACCAGGCGCGCCGGCAGGCGTTCGGCCTCGGCGAAGTGGCGCCGCCGGCTCTCCGCCTGGTGGTACGTCACCACGTCGCGGGTGACGACGCCGCTGGTGGCGTCGTTGAAGACCGGGGGCAGCGCGGCACAGTGCGCGCGGAACGCGTCGATCGTCCTGCCGGGCCGGTTGTCGCCGTAGCCCATCAGCATGACGAGCCACTGCTGCCCTTCGACCGCGGTCGCCGCGGCGACGGACACCCCGCCCGACGGGTACTGCGGCGTGAACAGTTGCAGCACCGTCGCCACTTCCAACTCCGGGAACTTCGCCCGGCGCTCGAACAGGGCGGTGGCGTAGTTGACCGGGGCTTCCAGCCGTTCCAGCCGGGGCTGGTCGTAACCGTCCTGCCCGAGCCAGTGCGAGAGCCTGCTGGAGCGCCCCATGGCGTCCACGACGAAGTCCGCCGCGAGGACTCCCTCCGCCCGCTCGCCCTGACCGCCGGTTCCGGCCCCGGCGAAGCGCACACCGGTGACGGCGCCGCCGCCGTAGCGCAACCCGGTCGCCTGCGCCCGCAGGACCGAGACGTTGGGCAGGGCGGTGACCCGGTCACGGACGAGGGTCTCCAGCAGCGGACGCCCGATGGCGAGGAACTGGTGGTCCACGCCGTCCGGCGCCTGCCGGGCGTCGTCGTAGCCGACGAACTGCTTGTCCGGTCCGGCCAGCGACGCGCCGCGGTCCCGCGCCTCCTGCGAGACGCCGGGAAGCCACCGCTCGATCCACCGGCGGCCGGCGGGCAGCAGCGTGTGCACCTGCTGGTCCTGGGGCACTCCGGGGCGCGAGTGGGCCTGCGCCGATATGTCGTCGGGCTCGACGATGACGACCTCGCGCGCGTGGTCGGAGA
The DNA here is from genome assembly GCF_057708125.1 of Actinacidiphila sp. bgisy145. Taxonomy (NCBI): domain Bacteria; kingdom Bacillati; phylum Actinomycetota; class Actinomycetes; order Kitasatosporales; family Streptomycetaceae; genus Actinacidiphila; species Actinacidiphila sp. bgisy145. The sequence continues at coordinate 1,368 of NZ_JBYIRL010000036.1, read as the reverse complement.
GCACCCGTGCCGCGAGGAGTCCCGCGATGCTCCCGCCCATCACGCACGCGGTGTCGAACAGGACGGGTGCGTCGTGCGGCGGCTCAGCGCCGACGAGGCTCTCGAAAAGAGCCACTGCGGATTCGGACACCGAGAACTCCAGCCGGTGAGTGGAACGGACCTGGACCGGCGGATCAGCGCCCAGGCAGTCGGAACCAGGACCCGCGAGGGTCCGGCGAGACCCGCTCCGTCCCGGGGGAGGGCGGGAAGCGCCTGCTCATGCTCACAAGGCCCGCACGCCGGAGGCCAGTACCGGCCTGCCGAGTGCGTGGTACTTCCGTGCCACCCGAGACGGCGCCGTGCGCCGGGCCTGGGGTGGTGGGCCGGGTGTGGCGGCCGGTGCGGAGTAACGTTGCGCGGGATGAGCACCGAAGTGAGCGTGTCTCCATGGCGGATCGGGGACCCCTCGACGCCTGTGGTCGACATCACCGTGCCGTACGCGAACGAGAACCGGAACCGCGTGCTGCTCGGGGAGTGGCGGCGTCAGGGCGGCGAGCGGGTGCCGGCGCCGCCCATGCGGCTGCCGCGGCACGGCGCGGGGACGTACCGCGCGCGCATCTGGAAGCAGAACCTGCTCGACCTCTTCCTCGAGGACCAGTACAGCGACGCGGTCGCGGGCAGCACCGGGGGCCCGGGCGGGCACCTGGAGGACCGGATCGTGACGAGCGTGACGCTCAGCGGGGAGTGGCGCTTCGCCACGGAGAGCCAGCGGACCACGGCGGCGGCCGGAATGGTGTGCGTGCGCAGGAACGAGGACCCGTGGGACTTCGAGGTCGCCCGCGGCACCCGGGCGATCACCCTGGTCCTCCCCGCGAGCGAGATCCGCTTCCCGGCGAACACGCGGGCGGTCACCGCGGAACAGACCTCACCCGCCGCGGCCCTGCTGCTCGCCCAGCTCCGGCTCTGGACGGAACTGGCGGACGGACTCGGCGCCGCCGCCGGCGGCGCGGCCCGCAACGCCACCCTGGAACTGTTCAGAGGCCTGATGAACGACCAGGTCATCGACGACGCCGAGTTCGCCCCCGCGCTCCTCAGGGCGGCGATGGACCACATCGAGACCCGGCTGCTCGCCGACCCCGACCTCAGTCCCCGCGGGATCGCGGCGGCCCTGAACGTGTCCGTCCGCACCCTCTACCGCGCGTTCGGCCAAGCGGCCACGCCGCCGGTCATGGGATACGTGCGCGAACGCCGCCTCGAACGCGCCAGGGCGGAGCTGGCCTCGACGCGGCTGACCGTGTCCGAGATCGCCGCTCGCTGGCACTTCGCCGACAGCAGCCACTTCGTCAAGGCGTACAGGAAACGATTCGCCGAGCCCCCCACCGCGGCCCG
>NZ_JBYIRL010000035.1:0-89187 GCF_057708125.1 Actinacidiphila sp. bgisy145 | reverse complement strand
GTGCCGTTCCGGTGACACCGCCGCGCCGGGCCGTCTCAGGTGCCGGGCCCAGCGCCGATGCGGGCCCCGGAGCCGGTTAGGCTCGTCCTGATAAAGACGAGAAGACATCTCAGAAGGAGACAACGTGCCGTCCATCGACGTCGTCGTAGCCCGGGAAATCCTCGACTCGCGAGGCAACCCCACCGTCGAGGTCGAGGTCGGCCTCGACGACGGCAGCACCGGCCGCGCCGCGGTCCCGTCCGGCGCCTCCACCGGTGCCTTCGAGGCCCTCGAACTGCGGGACGGCGACAGCGACCGCTACCAGGGCAAGGGCGTGCGCAAGGCCGTCCTGTCGGTCAGCGACCAGATCGGCCCGGAGCTGGTCGGGTACGACGCCACCGAGCAGCGCCTCATCGACCAGGCCATGCTCGACCTGGACGCCACCCCGGACAAGTCCTCGCTGGGCGCCAACGCCATCCTGGGCGTCTCGCTGGCCGTCGCCCACGCCGCCTCCGAGGCGTCGGACCTGCCGCTCTTCCGCTACCTCGGCGGCCCGAACGCGCACGTGCTGCCGGTCCCGATGATGAACATCCTCAACGGCGGCTCGCACGCGGACTCCAACGTCGACATCCAGGAGTTCATGATCGCCCCGATCGGCGCCGAGTCCTTCTCGGAGGCCGTCCGCTGGGGTGCCGAGGTCTACCACACCCTCAAGGGCGTGCTGAAGTCCCGCGGCCTGTCCACGGGCCTGGGCGACGAGGGCGGCTTCGCGCCGAACCTCGGCTCCAACCGCGAGGCGCTCGACCTCATCGTCGAGGCCGTCAAGCAGGCCGGCTACGTGCCCGGCCAGGACGTCGCGCTCGCGCTCGACGTGGCCGCCTCCGAGTTCTACAAGGACGGCAAGTACCAGTTCGAGGGCGGCGAGAAGTCGGCCGCCGAGATGACCGAGTACTACGAGGAGCTGGTCGCCTCCTACCCGCTGGTCTCCATCGAGGACCCGCTGTTCGAGGACGACTGGGACGGCTGGAAGGTGCTCACCGACCGCCTGGGCACCAAGGTGCAGATCGTCGGCGACGACCTGTTCGTCACCAACCCCGAGCGCCTCCAGAAGGGCATCGACAACGACACGGCCAACGCGCTGCTGGTGAAGGTGAACCAGATCGGCTCGCTGACCGAGACGCTGGACGCCGTCGAGCTGGCGCAGCGCAACGGCTACAAGTGCATGATGTCGCACCGCTCCGGCGAGACCGAGGACGTCACCATCGCCGACCTGGCCGTCGCCACCAACTGCGGCCAGATCAAGACCGGTGCCCCGGCCCGCTCCGAGCGCGTCGCGAAGTACAACCAGCTGCTGCGCATCGAGGAGATCCTCGACGACGCCGCGGTCTACGCCGGCCGCAGCGCCTTCCCGCGCTTCAAGGGCTGAGCCGGCGGCCGGCCGCGGGCCGGCCGCCGTGGGGCTGACGATCCGTCAGCCTGCGGACGTCCCCGCACCCGGTCCCGTACCGTGGGGCGGGGACGTACGCATCTGACCGTCAGCAGGACGGCGAGGGGAGTCACGGCGTGGGGTCGGACCGCTTCTCTGACCGCTTCACCACCGCGGCCCGGCTCAAGGCCATCGGCCAGGAGGCGCAGGCGCGCGTCTACCGTGCCGCGGCCAGCCGCCCGGTCCGGCGCAACAAACTCACCGGGCGCGCGGCGCTGCTGGCGCTGGTGCTGTGCGCGCTGGTGGTCGCCCTGGCCTACCCGACCCGGCAGTACATCGCCCAGCGCGCCGACATCGCCGACCAGCGGCGGGCGGCGCGGCAGGCGAAGCAGAAGGTCGAGGAGCTGCGCGAGGAGAAGGCGCGCTGGCAGGACCCGGACTACGTCCGCACCCAGGCCCGCGCCCACCTGCACTTCGTGCTGCCCGGCGAGACCGGCTACTCGGTGGCGGGCGGCGCCGCAGCCGACTCCGACCCCGCCGCCGAGCGCCGGGCCACCGACGAGGCGGCCGCGCACCGCCCGTGGTACGACAACATGTGGGACGGCGTCGACCAGGCCGACGCGGCCGCCGCCCCCCGGCACTGACCGCGCCCGGCCCGTACGCCGCAGTCCGGCACTTCCGCACCCCGTATGCCCGTACGTACTCCGCACTCCGTACTTCCGCACCCCGTAGAGCAGAACGGTTCATGGACACCACCCCGGAACACACCCCGCCCACCGAGGCCGATGTCGAGGCCGTCCGCGCGCAGCTCGGCCGCGAGCCGCGCGGGCTGCGCGCCGTCGCGCACCGATGCCCCTGCGGCAACCCGGACGTCGTGGAGACGGCGCCCCGGCTTCCGGACGGCAGCCCCTTCCCGACGACGTACTACCTCACCTGCCCGCGCGCGGCCTCCGCGATCGGCACCCTGGAGGCGGACGGCGTCATGAAGCGGATGACCGCCCGGCTGGCCGAGGACGAGGAGCTGGCCGCGGGCTACCGCGCCGCCCACGAGGACTACCTCGCCCGCCGCGACGCCATCGAGGTGCTGCCGGGCTTCCCCAGCGCGGGCGGCATGCCCGACCGCGTCAAGTGCCTGCACGTGCTCGCCGCCCACTCGCTGGCCGCGGGCCCGGGCGTCAATCCGCTCGGCGACGAGACGCTGGCGATGCTGCCGGAGTGGTGGGCCAGGGGCTCGTGCACCGCGGGCACGGCCGCCGCGCCCGCCGCCGGGGAAGGGGCCGCGCAGTGACCGTACGGGTGGCCGCCGTGGACTGCGGCACGAACTCGATCAGGCTGCTGGTCGCCGACATCGACCCGGCCACCGGCGCTTTGACCGACCTGGACCGGCGGATGCGGATCGTCCGGCTCGGCCAGGGCGTGGACCGCACCGGCCGGCTCGCGCCGGAGGCGCTGGAGCGGACCTTCGCCGCCTGCCGGGAGTACGCCGAGGTGATCGCCAGGCACGGGGTGCCGCCGGAGCGGGTCCGCTTCGTGGCCACCTCCGCGTCGCGTGACGCGGAGAACCGCGACGAGTTCACCGCCGGGGTGCTCTCGATCCTCGGGGTGCGCCCCCAGGTGATCTCCGGCGCCCAGGAGGCGGAGTACTCCTTCACCGGCGCCACCCGGGAGCTGACCGGCTCCGGCGGCCCGCAGCCGCCGTACCTGGTGGTGGACATCGGCGGCGGCTCCACCGAGTTCGTGCTCGGCGAGCGCGAGGTGACCGCCGCCCGCTCGGTGGACATCGGCTGCGTACGGCTGACCGAGCGGCACCTGGTGTCCGGCGGCGTGGTCGCGGACCCGCCGACCCCGCAGCAGGTCGCCGAGGTCACCGCCGACATCGACGCGGCGCTCGACCAGGCGGCCGCCGCGGTGCCCCTGGACCGTGCCCGCACCCTGGTGGGCCTGGCCGGCTCGGTCACCTCGATCTCCGCGATCGCCCAGGACCTGCCCGGCTACGACCCGGCCGCGATCCACCACTCCCGGGTCGGGATCGAGCAGGTCCGCGAGATCACCGCCCGCCTGCTGGCCGCCACCCACGCCGAGCGCGCCGCGATCCCCTCGCTGCACGAGGGCCGGGTCGACGTGATCGCCTCGGGCGCGCTGATCCTGCTGCGCATCATGGAGCGCACGGGCGCGAAGGAGGTCGTGGTGAGCGAACACGACATCCTCGACGGGATCGGTTTCGCCGCAGCGGGGTAAGCAAGCGCTCGGAAAGTATTCCGCATCACAGCGGGCGGCTGGTGACTGGCTGCGCTACGTACGGGTAACTTCAGCAGTCCCGCCGCCTCGAAGAGGAGTGTCGCGATGCCCGAAGCCGTCATCGTCTCAGCCGCCCGCTCGCCCATCGGGCGCGCCTTCAAGGGCTCGCTCAAGGAGCTGCGCCCGGACGACCTGGCCGCCACGATCATCAGGACCGCGCTGGAGAAGGTGCCCCAGCTCGACCCGCGGGACATCGAGGACCTGATGCTCGGCTGCGGCCTGCCCGGCGGCGAACAGGGCTTCAACATGGCCCGGATCGTGGCGGTGCGGCTGGGCATGGACCACCTGCCGGGCTGTACGGTCACCCGCTACTGCTCCTCCTCGCTCCAGACCACGCGGATGGCGCTGCACGCCATCAAGGCGGGCGAGGGCGACGTCTTCGTCTCGGCGGGCGTGGAGATGGTCTCGCGGTTCACCAAGGGCAACTCCGACACCCTGCCGGACACGATGAACCCGCTCTTCGACGAGGCGCGGGCGCGTACGGACAAGCGGGCCGAGGAGGGCGGCGGCCACTGGCACGACCCGCGGGAGGACGGCGCGGTCCCGGACGCGTACATCGCGATGGGCCAGACCGCCGAGAACCTCGCGGCGCTCAAGGGCGTCAGCCGCCAGGAGCAGGACGAGTTCGGCGTGCGCTCGCAGAACCTCGCCGAGCAGGCGCTCGCGAACGGCTTCTGGGAGCGCGAGATCACCCCTGTGACGCTCCCGGACGGCACCGTGGTCGCCAGGGACGACGGACCGCGCGCGGGGGTCACCATGGAGGGCGTGGCGGGCCTGAAGCCGGTCTTCCGCCCCGACGGCACCGTCACCGCCGGGAACTGCTGCCCGCTCAACGACGGCGCCGCCGCCCTGGTGGTCATGTCCGACACCAAGGCGCGCGAGCTCGGCATCACCCCGCTGGCCCGGGTGGTCTCCACCGGCGTCTCCGGGCTCTCCCCGGAGATCATGGGGTACGGCCCGGTGGAGGCGTCCAAGCAGGCGCTGAGGCGGGCGGGCATGTCCATCGGCGACATCGACCTGGTGGAGATCAACGAGGCGTTCGCCGCCCAGGTCATCCCCTCCTACCGCGACCTGGGCATCGACCTGGACCGGCTGAACGTCAACGGCGGCGCGATCGCGGTCGGCCACCCCTTCGGCATGACCGGCGCCCGGATCACCGGCACGCTGCTCAACAGCCTCCAGTTCCACGACAAGCAGTTCGGCCTGGAGACGATGTGCGTCGGCGGCGGCCAGGGCATGGCGATGGTGATCGAGCGGCTCAGCTGAGGTGAGGGGCGGCCGCCGAGCTGCGCGTTGTGACCGTGCGCGACGAAACGGCTTCCTTGGGTACACAGTGTGATATAAGTCGCAACCAAATTGCCCCCGGGACGTGATTTTCCCGGGGGCGTTGGCATTTCACCTGGTCACCGATGGCGTGTCGGGAACGGGCGGGCGGGCAGAACCGGTCAATCCATGACGTTCCGCACTGCAAAGGCCAGGGGTTTACCGGCAGAGTGAGGGAGAGGGAAGTTTCGCCCGCCTCCCCGGTGGGCATTGCTCGGGTCGCATCAGTCGGGAGTAGCTCAGTGAATGTGAACTTCACCGTCCTGCTGGTTGCCGCGGGGCTCGCCGCGGCCGCGGGTGCCGCAGCCCTGCTCACCGCCCGCGGTACGCGCCGGGAGCTGTCCGCCCTGCGGCGCGAGCTGGCCGGGCTGAGCGTCCCGGCCCCCCGCGACAGCACGCGGGACATCCGCACCGCCGTCGCCGAGGCGCTCGCCGACGAGCGGGAGCGCGAACTCGCCGAGGCGCGCGCCTTCTGGGCCGAGCAGGAGGCCCGGGACAGCGCCGGCGACAGCGTCCTGCCGCGCGGCCCCTACGGCGCGTCCGGCGACCCGGCCGCACCGCGCGACTACGAGGTCCCGCCGGTGCTGCCCTACCTGCCGCGCCAGTCCGACTTCGCCGGGATCGAGCCCGGCGGCCCGGACCCGGTGGCCTACGAGGCTGCCCTCGACGCGGTGGCCGACGCGGCCGCCGACGCCGAGGCCGCGGACGCCCCCGAGGCCGTGCGCCCGGCGCCCGGCGCCATCCCGCACCCCTCCGGCCCGGACTTCGCGCCCTCCCCGGTGGTCGCCTCCCCGGACCAGACCGCGGACCGCCTCTCCGACCTCGCCGACGGCCGTATCCCGCTGTCCGACGTCCGCCCCGGCCCGCTCGGCACCCTCGACGTCTACGTCTTCGCCGACGGCACCACGCTGTGCATGACCCCCGGCCACCGCGAGACCGCCCTGAAGCTCTCCGAGGCCCTCGACCGCGGCGACACCCCGGTGCTGCGCGGCGGCTCCGCGATAGCCGGCGCCTACGCCCTCACCTTCGCCTACGGCGACGACGAGGCCGTGTACGTCCTGGCCGACCGCGTCGTCGCCTCGCTCTGACGCCCGCCGGCCGGACCGGGTAGGGCCGCCGGGCGCGGGGCTCAGCCGATCCGGCGCGCGGCCGCCGCCACCTTCTCCCGTGCCTCCGCGGTGACCGCCGCCGCCCGCTCGGGCCCGACCGCGTCCAGCGCCGCCGCCAACTCATGGCCGGCCACCGCGAGTTGGTCGCCCACCACGAACATCCCGTCGTTCGGCATGAGGTGCGGCTCCCGGTCGGGGAACTCCAGCGCCTCGGCCTGCGCGGCCAGCCAGCGGGCCAACTCCAGCCCCTGCGCGGCGGCTCCGCCCTGGAGCTTGCGTTGCGGCAGCGACCGCAGCCGCCCGGCGAGGCGGTCGACGGCGGCGGACAGCGCGGTGCGATCGGACATGCCCGCGACCTTACCCGCCGCATCCGCTCGTCCCGGACGGTTGTCAACGCCCCGCCGCTGCGGCACGGTGGGGTGACCGGAACCCCGACCGGAGGCGCTATGTACCTGACGCACTTCTCCGAGGAAACCCACCGGAACCTGCTCGACCACATCCCGCAGTGCACCGGCCGCGAGGTCGGCGACTGGCTGCGCACCCTCGCCGACGGCCCCTCCCTGCTGCGCTTCGACGAACGGGTGAGCTGGCTGCGCGGCGAGCACGCCCTGTCCTACGGCCACGCCAAGGCCCTGGTCCACGAGTTCGACCTGCGCCGCGCCCGCCGCAACCTCGGCTAGGAGCCCGGCTCGGGAGCGGACCGGCCCCGAAGCGGACCGGCCCGGGCGCCCGGTCGCTGCGGCGTCAGTCGCGCAGCAAGGAGACCAGGCGCAGGAGTTCGAGGTAGATCCACACCAGGGACAAGGTCAGCCCGAACGCGGCCAGCCAGGCGTGCTGCCGGGGCACCCCGCGGCGGACGCCCTCCTCGACCTGCTGGAAGTCCAGCGACAGGAAGAAGGCGCCCAGCAGGATGCCCAGCACGCAGAAGGCGATGCCGAGCCCCCCGGTGCGGATGCCCAGCGTGTCGCCGCCGCCGAAGGCGGAGAAGAGCAGGTTCACCACGATCGCGATCAGGAAGGCGACGGCGACGGCCATGCCGATCCTGCGGTAGCGGGCGGTCACCCGGACCAGCCGGGTCCGGTACGCCACCAGCATCCCGCAGAAGACCGCCGCGGTGCCGAGCACCGCCTGCACCGGCGCGCCCTGCCACTGCTCGTTGTAGGTGCGGCTGAGCACGCCGAGGAAGACGCCTTCGAAGAGGGCGTAGCCGACGATGAGGACGGGCGACGGAGACCGTTTGAAGCTCTGCACCATGGCGAGGACGAACGCGACGAGTGCGGCGCCGACCGCCAGGCCGTACCGCTCGGGCAGCGCGAACCAGCCGGCCAGCACACCGGCCACGACGGCGCCGAGCGTCACGGAGGTACGGGAGACGACGTCGCCCGTCGTCATCCGGCCGGTGCGCGCGGGCCCGGCGGCCGGGCGGGCGTAGGCCGCCTCCAACTGGTCCGCCGTCAGGTCCCGCGGCTGCGCGGCCGCGCCGCCGCCCTCGGTGAAGCCGCGGCCGGTCAGCACGGGGTTGCTGCTCTTCATCACGGTCCTCCGCTGCCGCGCGGTGCGGCTGCCCCCAGGCTAAGCGGACGCCATGGGGGCCGCACGGCGGTGCTGCTCAGCGGTGGCGCTCAGCGGCGGCGCCACCGCCAGGGCAGGCGCCGGCGGGCGCGGGGCCGCGGCCGCGGGGCCGCCTCCTCGGGGCCCGCCGCCGAAGCCGCGCCGTTCGGCGGGCCGCCCGCACGGCCGACGACGGCGCCACCGTCGGCGTCGCCGTCCTGCCCGATCGCGGTGAGCAGGTCGCGCGCCAGGTCGGTGTACGTCGGGTCCAGCCACGGGCACAGCAGCACCAGTCGGCAGAGCGAGCCCAGCACCGTCACCTCGCGGGTGCGGTGCGCCTTGGCCGCCGCGAGCATCCGCTCGGTGACCCGCAGCCCGACGTCCTCGCGCACCGCCGGGTCGACCCAGGCGGTCGCCACCATCGCGAACGCCGCCGCCTCGGCGAGCCAGTCCTCCGGGCCGCCGAGCAGGTCCAGCAGCACCGAGCGGCGCTCCGAGCCCGGCCACGGCTCGTCGGCCCGGTGGTGGGCGAGCCCCAGGCACGCGGACGTCTGCACCGCGCGCACCCACAGCTCGGGCCGGTACGCGCGCAGCCGGCGGCCCTGCGCGTCCTCGCGCGGCTCGGGCGGGTGGACCATCACGCCCAGCAGGTCCGCGAGCGGCAGCCCGGACAGCCGCACCCCGTGGTCGTAGGCGGCCGGGATGTGCGGCCAGGACACCACCGCGGTGTCCCGCACCAGCCGGGCGGCCTCCGCCGACGGCGCGGGCACCGCCGGGCGGGCCACCAGCCCGTCGTACGCCCACAGGGTGCGGCCGACCGCGCCGACCGGTTCGCGCGGGTCCGGCTCGCCCGCCGCGCGCTGCACCACCTCGCCGTAGGGGAAGGACATCAGGAAGGCCAGCACCGCGCTCGGCGGCTCGACCGCCGAGGAGGCCAGCCGCACCTGGCGGGTCCTGGCCCCCTCCGCGTCGGGGCTGCGCAGCAGTTGGTGCAGCACGTCGACGGTCGCCTCGGTGGCGTCCGCGACCGCGCCGAGCCACGGCTGCCCCTCGCTGTGCCGGGCCAGCACGGTCGCCGCGTAGGAGTGCTCGGGCCGCGTGCGCAGGAGGTCGGCGAGGGCCAGCAGGTGGGCGGGGTCGCGGTCGGCGGCGTAGCGCACCCCCAGCAGCGCCGGGGCGGTCTGCGGGTCGTCCGGGCCCGCGGCGGCCGCCCGTTCGGCCCAGGGCAGGCCCTGCGCGGCGCGCCCGGTGGACGCGTACAGCTCGGCGATGTCGACCATCAAGGACACGTCGGAGGCGTCCCGGGCGATCTCCGCGCACCACACCCGCAGCGCGTCGTCGGGCCGCCCGGCCGCCCGCAGCGCGTAGCCGAGCATGATGCTCGGGATGTGGTCCGGCTGGAGCCGGTGCGCCTGGGCGGCCCAGCGCACCGCCTGGCCGGTGTCCCCGACCCGGCGGGCCAGCGCCGAGCCGATCGCGGCCAGCCGCGCGTCGCCGGGGTGGCGCGCGACCACGGCCGCGACCAGTTCGTGGAAGGGCCGCACCGCCTCCCGGCCGGCCGCGTCCAGCGGGTCGGGCAGCGCCGTCACCATGTGCGCGAGCGCCTGCGTCACCTGATCCGGCGACAGCCGCCCCGGCAGCGCGTCCTGGGTGAGCCAGGCGACGTGCGACCAGGGCCGGTCGTGGCGGGCCCGGATCGCCTTCGCGATCAGCAGCAGCGCCTCGCCCCACTCCCCGCAGGCGGCCAGCAGGTGCGCCCGGCAGACCGCCGCGCCGACGAACGGCCGGTCCGCCGGGAAGAGTTCCAGCGCCGCGGCCGGTCCGCCCGCGTGCCGGGCCAGCTCGGTGAGCGCCTCGTGCGCCTCGGGCAGCCGCGGGTCCGCGGCGAACGCGTTGCCCAGGTGGTCCGCGGCGTGCGCCAGCCCGCCGCCGTCCATGACCAGCCGGGCCAGCGCCACCTCGCCCTCGGCCGCGAGCCGTTCCTCGCCGCCGTCCTGGTACGGGTCCGCGCCCTGCGTGTGCTGCTCGTCCATCCGCCCCCACCCCTCGCTCCCCGCGCGGGCCCCGCACCGTACGCCGCCGGAACTCCGCCGGGCCGCACCCTCGGCCGCGCCCCCCTGGCGCCGCCCGTGCGGTGTCCCCGGCGGTCCCGTGACCCGTGCGCGCCCACGATGCCGCCGGTGCAGACCGTAATACCCGCCCGCTCCGCCCCCGCACCGGGGTGGCCGTAAGCGCCACAGCGGTGACCTCACAGGTGTACGACCCGCCGGCGCCTGCCGGTATGAGGTGGACGCCGAGGGCCGGGCGCGGTATCACTGAGGAGTGGATACGAACACGCGTTCGAGTATCAGGGAGCAGGTCATGCCACGCCCCGACCACATCCGCGCCCTGCACACGGCGCTGCTGACCGCCCTGCGCGGGCTGCCGGTCTTCCCGCTGTCGCGCACCAAACTCCCCGCCGTCCGCTCCCCGCACCGCGACGAGCCCCGCGCCGCCGACTGCCGCGGCGCGTGCGGCCGCCCCGGCCACGGCGTGTACGACGCCACCACCGACCCCGACCGCATCCGCGCCCTGTTCGCCCTCGCACCCTGGGCGACGGGCTACGGCATCGCGTGCGGCCGCGCCCCCCACCACCTCATCGGCCTCGACCTCGACGTCAAGCACGGCGCGGACGGCCCGGCCGCCCTGCGCGCCCTCGCCGCGCGGCACGCCTTCGCGATCCCGCGGACCGTCACCGTGCTCACCCCGAGCGGCGGCCGCCACCTGTGGCTGACCGCGCCCGGCCCGGTGCCCAACTCCGCCGGCCGGCTCGCCCCGGGCATCGACATCCGCGGCGCCGGCGGCTACGTCGTCGGGCCCGGTTCGCGCACCGTCGCCGGCCACTACCTGCTGGAGCCCGGCACCGCCCAGCACCCGCTGGCGGCGGCGCCCGCCGCGCTGCTGCTGCTCGCCGACCCGCCCCCGTCCCCCGAACCCCAGCCGGCGGCCCCGCCGCCGCCCAGCCCGCGCCACCCGGCCGAGAAGCGCGCCGCGGCCCTCGTCCGCTTCGTCCTGGACTCCCAGGAGGGCGAGCGCAACGGCCGCCTGTTCTGGGCGGCCTGCCGCGCCTACGACGCCGGTCTCGGCGACGCGCTGGCCCCGGCGCTGGTGACGGCCGCGGTCCACACCGGCCTGGGCGAGCGCGAAGCGGCGGCGACGGTGGCCTCAGCGGGCCGGCTGCGCGCCTCCGCGCAGCCGTGAGCCGCGCCGGTGCGGGTCGTTCAGGGGCCGGCTGCGTCCGCGGCGGCCCCGTCCGCGGGGATGCGGCGGTGGATGTCCGCCAGCATGCCGCGCATCGTCACACGGAAGACCTCCGCCTGGTGGTCGCCGATGAAGGAGGTATGCCCGAAGACCTCCAGGACGACCATGCCGTGCAGGCGCCCCCACGCGCCGAGGAACAGGGCGATCGCGGCGGGCGGCAGCTCTCCCGGGCCCACCGGCGGCAGGTCGCCCAGGTGCGCCAGCAGCCCCGCGGACAGCGCCGAGGCGTCGGCTGCGGCGAGCCGGTCCCGGCTGAAGCCGTGGAACAGCTCGCGGTGGAAGAGGGTGGCCATCCGGCGCACCGCCCGGGTGGTGTCGCCTTCGGCGGGAGCCGCGTAGCCCCGTAGCGGTGTACCGAACAGGAGCTGGAACCGCTCGGGGTGCGTCACCGCCCAGCGGCGGTAGCCCTCGGCCGCCACCACCAGCCGCGGCAGGTCCGCAGGGTCGGGCGCGCCGTCGAGGGCGGCCTGCACCGCGTCGGCCAGGTCCTCGTACTCCTTGGCGATGAGGGCCGTGACCAGGGCGTCCCGGTTCGGGAAGTAGTGGTAAAGCGCCTGCACGGTCATGCCCAGGCCGCGCGCGACCGCCCGCAGGGACAGTGCCGCGGGACCCTGCTGGTCGATCTGCTGCTCGGCGGCCGCCAGGATCTCCCGGACCGCGGTGGTCCGCCGCCGTTCGCGCAGCGAGCGCGGGGCCGGCGCGGATGAGTCGTCCACGGGCATGGCGCGACCCTACCGCGCAGCCGGCCCGGCGATCCGCCGGGACGACCGGGGCCGGACCAGGCCCGGACCCCGCGCGGACCGAGCGCGGACCGAGCGCCGATCTGACACTGTCAAGGAAATCTCACACTGCCAAAGCCGCCGCCCGGTCCTCTACGGTCGTCGCGGCGACGGAGAAGTGCGGCGTCGACACCGCACACGGCCGCGGCAGGGTCCCGACCCGCGTCGGCCACCGCGTCGGCCCCGCGTGCCCGGCGGCGCCGCTCGCCGCGCCCGGCCCGGCCGCTCGATCCTTCCGTGCGCCCGGCCGCTCCCGCGCCTTTTCACCGCACGTACCCAAACAAGGAGATCTCGCGTGTTCGAACGCATAGCCGAGCTGGCGATCCGCCGGTCCCGGCTGGTCCTCGTCGTCGCCGTCGTGGTGACGGCCCTCATGGGTGCCGCGGGCAGCGGCGCATTCGCCAAGCTGCTGGGCGGCGGGTTCGACGACCCCTCCTCCCAGTCCACCCGGGCACGCGAGGTGATCGACCAGAGATTCGGCGGTGAGACCAACCTCGTCCTGCTGGTCACCGCCGCCGGCGGCGGGCGGGTCGACACCCCCGCGGCGGAGAGCAGCGGCCGGGCACTGGAGGCCGACCTGAAGCAGGAGAAGACGCTCGCCGGCGTCGTCTCGTACTGGGACAGCCGCAGCCCCCAACTGCTCTCGCGGGACGGCCGCGAGGCGATGGTGGCCGCCCACGTCAAGGGCGACGAGACGCAGCAGAAGAAGAGCGCCGACCACCTCGTCGACACCTACAGCGGCACCTTCGGGCACACGCTCACCGTCCGGGCCGGCGGCTCCGCGGCCGTGAACGCCGGCATGTCGAAGCAGGTGGAGAGCGACCTCTTCCTCGCCGAGAGCATCGCCATCCCGCTGACGCTCGTGCTGCTCCTGCTCGTCTTCGGCAGTGTGGTCGCGGCCCTGCTGCCGCTGGCCATCGCCCTCGTCGCCGTGCTGGGCTCGTTCGCCCTGCTCTTCCTCCTCGGCAGCGTCACCAGCGTCGCCGATACCGCGACCAACCTCACCACGGCCCTCGGCCTGGGCCTGGGTATCGACTACTCCCTGCTGATGGTCAGCCGCTTCAGGGAGCAGCTCGCCACCGGGGCGAGCGTGCCGGACGCGGTCCGGCGCACGGTGCACACCGCCGGCCGCACCGTCGCGTTCTCCGCCGCGACGGTGGCCGCCGCGCTCGCGGCGCTCCTGGTGTTCCCGCAGTACTTCCTGCGCTCGTTCGGGTACGCCGGAGTCGGGGTCGTCGCCATCGCGGCCCTCAGCGCGCTGTTCGTGATGCCGCCGCTGCTCGCCGTCCTCGGCCACCGGGTCAACAGCGGGCGGCTGCCGTGGGCGCGGATCGCGCCGGCCGTCACCCGCACCTCGATGTGGGCGCGGCTGGCGCGCGCGGTCATGCGGCGGCCTGCGCTCACCGCGCTGCCCGTGCTCGCGGTCCTGCTGGTCGCGGCGAGCCCGCTGCTGGGCATCTCCTTCGGCACACCCGACGAACGGGTGCTGCCCACCGGGGCCGAGAGCCGCCAGGTCTCCACGGCGCTGCAGCGGGACTTCGACGGCAACGACGACACCGCCCTGCAGATCGTCATCGACCGGCAGGTGGCGCAGGCGCCCCTGGCGGCGTATGCGGCGCGGCTGTCCCGCCTCGACGGGGTGGCGCGGGTCGAGACGGCCGCGGCGACCTACTCCGGCGGGCGGCGCTCGGCGGCTGCCCCCGGCAGCACCGGCCTCGGCCGGGCCGACGCGCAGCGGATCACCGCGGTCACCTCCGTGACGCCGCGGTCGGACGACGCGCAGCGCCTGGTCCGTGCGGTGCGGGCGCTGACCCCGCCCGAGGGGACGCATCCGCTGGTCGGCGGGCAGGACGCCGAACTGGTCGACGCCAAGCACGCCATCAGCAGCCATCTGCCGCTGGCCATCGGCCTGGTGGCCCTGACCACCTTCGTGCTGCTCTTCCTGTTCACCGGCAGCGTCGTGCAGCCGCTGCGCGCCCTGGTCCTCAACCTGGTCACCCTGGTGACGACCCTCGGCGCGATGACGTGGATCTTCCAGGACGGACACCTGTCCTCCCTGTTCGGCTTCACCGCGCAGCCGATGGAGGTGTCGATGACGGTGCTGATGTTCTGCATCGTCTTCGGCCTGTCGATGGACTACGAGGTGTTCGTCACCAGCCGGATCAAGGAACTCCACGACCAGGGCGCGGACACCGCTTCGGCCGTGGCCGACGGCCTGGGGCACACCGGGCGGATCGTCACCGCCGCGGCCTGTCTGCTCGCGGTGAGCTTCTTCGCGTTCGGCACGGCGAAGGTCAGCTTCATGCAGATGTTCGGCCTCGGCAGCGGGCTGGCCATCCTCGTCGACGCCGTCGCCATCCGCGGCGTCCTGGTCCCCGCCGCGATGCGCCTGCTCGGCGGCTGGGCCTGGTACGCGCCGGGGTTCCTGCGCAGGGTGCACGACCGGATCGGCCTCAGCGAGGGGGAGCCCGCCCCCGTGCCCGCCGCACCGGCCCCGTACGCGAGGGAGACGACGGGCGCCTGACGCACGGGTCCCGCTGCCCGCGGTGGGGGAGTGCGGTGGTCGTCGATGCCCGGTTTCCGGCCCCCTTCTCGCTGGTCCATCGGCCAGCGAGAGGTGGTGCCCGGAGCCGGACTTGAACCGGCACGCCCTCAAAGGGCAGCGAGGTTTAAGCTCGCCGTGTCTGCGTTCCACCATCCGGGCCGGCGGGGCGCAGACAAAAGCGTATCCGGGTTGCGGGACGTGAACAGGGCGTCTAAGTAGCCATGTTGTCTTATTTTAGGGGTTACTGACGTGGCGTCAGGGTGGTGCCCGTGGTCCCGCCGCACCACAGACGCCTTCCCATCAGCATCAGACCTCACGCACAAGTGACGTGAAATCGCTCTCCGCAACCGGGGCCCGGGGATCGCCCCCGGGCCCGGTCGGGGGAAGCGGCGCCGGACGGCGCCGCGGATGTCACCGCGGCGCGGCCCGCCTCAGGAGATCCACGCCGAACGAGTGGCGGGCAGGCCGGCCCTGCCCGCCGCGTCGGTGCGCACGGCCATCACCTGGTTGACGCCGATCCGGTTGCGCTCGAAGGAGAGCGCGGACGCGGCCATGTAGAGCCGCCACACCCGGGCCCGCCCGGCGCTCGTCGCGGCGACCGCCTCCTTCCAGTGCGCCTCGAGGTTCGCCACCCAGGTGCGCAGGGTGCGCCCGTAGTGCTCGCGCAGGGCCTCCACGTCGCGCACCTCGAAGCCCGCCTCCTCCAGCCGGCCCACGGTGGTGCCCACCGGGGAGAGCTCGCCGTCGGGGAAGACGTAGCGGTCGATGAACTCGTCGATCCGGTACTCCTCCTCGCTGCGCAGCGGGCGGCGGGCGATCTGGTGGTTCAGCAGCCGGCCGCCCGGCTTGAGCAGGGCGTAGAGGGTCTGCGCGTACTCCAGGTAGCGCGCGCTGCCGACGTGCTCGGCCATCCCGATCGACGAGATCGCGTCGTAGGGGCCGTCCTTGACGTCGCGGTAGTCCTGCACCCGGATCTCGATGCGGTCGGTCAGGCCGGCCGCCGCGATCCGCTTGCGGGCGAACGCCGCCTGCTCGACGGAGAGCGTGATCCCGGTGGCCCGGACGCCGTAGTGCCGGGCGGCGTGCAGCACCATGGCGCCCCAGCCGCAGCCGACGTCCAGCAGCCGCTGCCCCTCGCGCAGGCCCAACTTGCGGCAGACCAGGTCGAGTTTGGCGTACTGCGCCTGTTCGAGGGTGACCGCGGGGGCGCCCACCGGCTCGGTACCCTCCGCGGCGGAGCCCGCCACCGAGGCGGCGGCGGCCACGCGCTCGTCGGTGGCGGCCTCCGCGCCCGCCGCGGCCGCGGCCCCGGCGCCCGCCTCGTCGCCCCACAGCGCGCAGGAGTACACCATGGACGGGCCGAGCACGATCTCGTAGAAGGCGTTGCCCACGTCGTAGTGGTGGGAGATCGCCTCCTTGTCGCGCCGCTTGGTGTGCGCGAGGCCGGTGCGGCGGCGCACCTCCTCCGGTGGCGCGGACGGCGGCAGCCCGGGCCCGGCCAGGGAGACCACACCGCGCAGCAGCCGGTAGGTCGCCGGGTCGCGCAGGGCGAGCGCGATCTGCCGCACCCCCTGGCCGCGCGGCGCCGCCGGGTCCGGCTCGCCGCGCTCCCAGATCAGGCCGGACAGCGTGTCGAGCGCGGTGTACAGGTCGCCGTCGACGTCGAGGTCGCCGGCCACCCACGCTCTGGCCAGACCGAGTTCGCCCGGCCGCCACAGCAGCCGGCGCAGGGCCCGCCGCTTCCGGAAGACGAGTGCGGGTGCGCCGGCCGGTCCCGCCTCACTGCCGTCCCACGCGCGCACGCGCAGCGGGAACGGTCCGGGGAGAACGCGTTCGGCGATGTCGAGGATGCGATGAGCCGCGTCAACCATGGATCTGAGCGTACGACTGAAAATCGCACTTGAGGCGCCTGACGCGGAAAATTAGGTTGCGGATACACGGAGTTGGGCCGGAAGGGGTGGAATGCCCGCCGACCTGCGTGTCGTCATCGCGCGCACGGCACGCGGCAGGCACGGCGAAGGGCGCACGGCCAGGCGCGGCCAAGGGCGCACCCGCGCAGAGCACACGGCGCAGAGCGCACCGCGCAGAACGCACGGCGAAGGGCGCCCGCACCACGGATGGCGGGCGCCCTTCGGATCGCGCTGCTGCTCCTGCCGAGCCCTGCTAGGAGGCGACCTTCTCCGCGCCCTCGGGGCGCTTCTCGGCGGCCGGTGCCGGGATCGGCCGCGCGGCCTCGTAGAACTCCTCGCGGGGGTTCTCGATGGCGCCGAGCGCGACGACCTCGCGCTTGAGGAACATGCCGAGCGTCCAGTCGGCGAAGACCCGGATCTTGCGGTTCCAGGTCGGCACGGCCAGGCCGTGGTAGCCGCGGTGCATGTACCAGGCGAGGCGGCCCTTGAGCTTGATCGTGGTCTTGCCGAACACGATCATCGCGACGCCCTTGTGCAGGCCCAGGCCCGCGACCGCGCCCTTGTTGGCGTGCTTGTAGTCCTGCTGCGGGAAGCCGCGCATCCCGGAGACCACGTTGTCACCGAGCACCTTGGCCTGGCGCAGCGCGTGCTGCGCGTTCGGCGGGCACCAGGCGCCCTCGCCCTTGGACAGGTCCGGCACCTGGGCGTTGTCGCCCGCGGCCCAGATGTAGTCGGTGCCCTGCACCTGGAGGGTCGGCGCGGTGTCCACGTGGCCGCGCGGGCCCAGCGGCAGGCCGAACTTCGCCAGCACCGGGTTCGGCTTCACACCGGCGGTCCACACGATGGTGGAGGCGTCGACCTCGAGCCCGTTGGCGAGCACCACGTGCTTGTCGACGCAGGACTTCATGGAGGTGCCGAGGTAGACCTCGATACCGCGCTCCTTGAGGTGCTCAAGACCCCACTTGCCCAGCTGCGGGCCGACCTCGGGGAGGATCTTGTCCGCGGCGTCCACGAGGATGAAGCGCATGTCCTCGCGCTTCACGTTCGGGTAGTACTTCGCCGCGTCGCGGGCCATGTCCTCGACCTCGCCGATCGTCTCCGCGCCGGCGAAGCCGCCGCCGACGAAGACGAAGGTGAGCGCCTTGCGGCGGATCTCCTCGTCGGTGGTGGAGTCGGCCTTGTCGAGCTGCTCCAGCACGTGGTTGCGCAGGCCGATCGCCTCCTCCACGCCCTTCATCCCGATGCCGTTCTCGGCCAGGCCGGGGATCGGGAAGGTGCGGGAGACCGCGCCGAGCGCGATCACGAGGTAGTCGAAGGGCAGCTCGTACGCCTCGCCGACCAGGGGCTCGACCGAGGCGACCTTGCGGTCCTGGTCGATGGTGGCGACCCGTCCGGTGAGCACCTCGACCCCGGGCAGCACGCGCCGCAGCGGGACGACGACGTGCCGCGGGGAGATGCTGCCCGCTGCGGTTTCGGGAAGGAAGGGCTGGTACGTCATGTACGAGCGCGGGTCGACGACCGTGACGGTCGCCTCGCCGTACCGCATCTTCTTCATGATGCGGCGCGCCGCGTACAGGCCGACGTAACCGCCGCCTACTACGAGGATCCGTGGACGCTCCGTGGTGCTCATGCTTCGAGTATCCAGCACACTCCGGGGTGCCCCTCGTGAGCCCCTTCACAAGGGTATGGACACCCCCTGCTACACTGCGCGCCTTCATGGACGGGGGCAAGGCTGCCTCGGCCGGTCCGGAGTGGCCACCCGTAGTTGTACACGGCGCTGAACAGCGTCGATCGCCGCTGCGCCGGTACGGCCGGCCCGCCGCCCGGCGCCCCGGGAGCGCGGACGGCCCCTGCGCACAGGGGGATTCGGCCCCCCGGGGCGCGGAAAGTTGACCCGCCGGGCGGGAACTTCATGTGAAGAGTTTCACAAAGGATGTCGGGGAGCTGTGGACCGAGTGCCCCGGCAGCCTCTCGCGGCGCGCTCACCAGGCATGATCGCCCTCTCAAGTGAGCGCGTACGGGCACCGTTTCCGGGTGAGGTTACAGGAGTAGGTGAACCCCTGGGCGGACGCGCGGCACCGGGCGCGCCGCCCGCGACAGCCCGCCCGCACGCCGCCCTCACGCCGCGCCCGCACGCTGCGACCTCACGCGCCGCGCCGGGCCGCACCCTCCGCCGAGGTGTCGGCCGCCGCCCCGCTCTCCTCCTGCGGGTGCTCCTGCTCCACCGGACGGCGCCGCCGCCGCTTCAGCAGCGCCCACGGCCCGCGCGGGCCGGAGGACACGGTGCGGGCGGCCGTCACCTCCGTACCGCCCTCCTCCGCGGCCTCCGCCGCCGCCTGCGCGACCGGCAGGAAGCCCTCGCCGCGCCGCGCGTCCGGCCGCTCGTCGGCCTCCGGCCACAGCCCCAGCGAGGCGCACAGGGTAGGCAGGAGCGCCATCGCCGCCGTCGCGTAACCCTCCGCGGACGGATGGAAGTTGTCCGGCCCGAACAGCTCGCGCGGCCGCGCCTCGAACTCCGGGCCCAGCAGATCGCCGAGCGAGACCGTACGCCCGCCCAGGTCCACCACCGCGATGGTCTGCGCCGCCGCGAGCTGCCGGCTCGCCCGCCGGGCCAGCCACCGCAGCGGCTGGTAGACCGGCTCCACCGACCCCAGGTCCGGGCAGGTGCCGACCACCACCTCCGTACCGGCCTCGCGCAGCCGCCGCACCGCGTCGGACAGCAGCCGCACCGAGGTGGACAGCGGCATCCGGCGCGTCACGTCGTTCGCGCCGATCATCAGCACCGCCACGTCCGGCGGCGGCAGCGCCGGGTCCAGCAGCAGCGACACCTGGCGGTCCAGGTCGTCGGACTTGGCACCGGACAGCGCCACGTTCGTCAGCTTCACCGGGCGCTCGGCCACCGCCGCCAGCCCCGAGGCGAGCAGCGCCCCGGGCGTCTCCCGGGCCCGCCGCACCCCCTGCCCGGCCGCGGTGGAGTCGCCCAGGAAGCCCAGCCGCAGCGGCGGCTCGCCGGTGCGGTGCGCGAACGCCGAGCCGTACCGGCCGTCGGCCCGCGGCGGCACATCGCCCGACCCGCCGACCACCCGCTTCGCCAGCCGCGCCTCGGTCAGCAGCAGCCCGACCGCGGCCCCGCCCAGCAGGCTGATCCCGCCGCCGCCGAACGCCGCCGCGGTCGCGATCCGCCGTGCCACCCTCGCCCTGGACATCAAGCCGGCCACCTCCCTGGACTGTCCGTACCCACCATGCGGCACCGCGCGCACCCGCCACCCCGCCACACGCCGAAGACCGGGCAGCGGCCCCCCGCGGCTTCGCCGCCTCCGCGGCTTCTCTACCCACCGGGGTGCCGGCCCATCGCGGCGCCGGCCCGCGCGGCGCTGACCCGCCGGGGCGCAGACCGCATCGTCCGGGTTTCCCCCAGGCTCTAATCTGTTGCCACCATTACGGAGAACCCGGAGACAACGGTGCAGTTTCACGACTCGATGATCAGTCTCGTCGGCAACACCCCGCTGGTGAGGCTCAACAGCGTGACCGCGGGAATCAGAGCGACCGTCCTGGCGAAGGTCGAGTACTTCAACCCCGGAGGCTCGGTCAAGGACCGGATCGCCCTGCGGATGATCGAAGCCGCGGAGGAGAGCGGCGAACTGCGCCCCGGCGGCACCATCGTGGAGCCCACCTCCGGCAACACCGGGGTCGGCCTGGCGATGGTCGCCCAGCGCAAGGGCTACCACTGCGTCTTCGTCTGCCCGGACAAGGTCTCGGCGGACAAGATCAACGTCCTGCGCGCCTACGGTGCCGAGGTCGTGGTCTGCCCGACGGCCGTGGACCCCAGCCACCCGGACTCGTACTACAACGTGTCCGACCGCCTGGTGCGCGAGACGCCCAACGCCTGGAAGCCGGACCAGTACAGCAACCCGAACAACCCGCTGTCGCACTACCACTCGACCGGCCCCGAGCTGTGGGAGCAGACCGAGGGCCGGATCACCCACTTCGTGGCCGGCGTCGGCACCGGCGGCACCATCTCCGGCACCGGCCGCTACCTCAAGGACGCCAGCGGCGGCCGGGTGAAGGTCATCGGCGCCGACCCCGAGGGCTCCGTCTACAGCGGCGGCTCCGGGCGCCCGTACCTCGTCGAGGGCGTCGGCGAGGACTTCTGGCCGACCGCCTACGACCGCGAGGTGGCCGACGGGATCGTGGCGGTCTCCGACAAGGACTCTTTCCAGATGACCCGCCGGCTCGCCCGGGAGGAGGGCCTGCTCGTCGGCGGCTCCTGCGGGATGGCGGTCGTCGCGGCCCTGGAGGTGGCCGCCGGGCTCGGCCCGGACGACGTCGTCGTGGTGCTGCTGCCCGACAGCGGCCGCGGCTACCTGTCGAAGATCTTCAGCGACGAGTGGATGGGCTCGCACGGCTTCCTCGACGAGGGCGAGGGCGAGCCGCGGGTGGCGGACGTGCTCGCGCGCAAGGACGGCGGCCTGCCCAACCTGGTGCACATGCACCCGGACGAGACCGTCGGCCAGGCGATCGAGGTGCTGCGCGAGTACGGCGTCTCGCAGATGCCCGTGGTCAAGCCCGGCGCCGGGCACCCCGACGTCATGGCGGCCGAGGTGATCGGCTCGGTGGTCGAACGCGAGCTGCTGGACGCCCTGTTCGCCAAGCGCGCCGGGCTGGACGACCCGCTGGAGAAGCACCTGTGCCCGCCGCTGCCGCAGGTCGGCTCCGGCGAGCCGATCGGCGACCTGATGACGGTGCTGGAGCGCGCGGACGCGGCCATCGTCCTGGTCGAGGGCAAGCCGACCAACGTGGTCAGCCGCCAGGACCTGCTGGGCTTCCTCGCCGCGCACGGCGCCGGCACCGTCTGAGCAGGTCCGGGGCGGGCGGCGGGCCGGTCCGGGGCGGAGCCGCCCGGTCCGGTCCGCCCGGGGGAAGGGACACGGAAGGGACACGGAAAGGACACGGAGGAACGCGGGCAGCGGAAAAGGCGAGGACCGCCGCACCCCCGGGGCATCGCAGCCCGGGGGGCGGGACGACGGCGGTCCTCGCCTGCGGACGCGGGCCGGGTCAGGGCCGGGCCTGCGCGTCCAGGGTCACCATGGAGTCCGGGAGCCGCTCCGGAAGCCTTGGCGCCACTTGGGTGCCGGCGCGGCCGGCGGAACCGCCCGCGCTTTCGACACCACCCAATGTGCCGGACGCGTGTTAAGCACGTGCTGCGTGGACGTGACGTGGACGTACCAGCTCGCGGAATCCGGCGCGGCGCACCCGCTGTCCGGTTCCGCGGCCCCCGGCGGCCCCCGCTTCCCCTACTTCCACTCGTCCTCGTCGTGCGGGCGGCGGTCCCTGGTGAAGAGGCTGCCCATGCCCTGGGCGACGTTGACCGCCACGATGCCGGCCCAGGTGATCAGCAGCCCGGTGGTGCCCGCGTTGACCGCCCCGATCGCGGAGAGCGGGATCGCCGCGATCATCGTGAAGCCGGCGAAGCCGTAGCGCGCGAAGCGGGGGCTGCCCTGCGGCGGCCCGATCGGGCGGCGGTCGGCGCGCGCCGACGAGGTCTGCTGCTGGGCCAGTTCACGGCGCACCCGCTGCTCGACGTGGCTGTCCACGCGGGTGGCCACCTTCTCCATGAACGAGTCGACGAGGGCCGGCTCGTACTCGTCGCCGAGTGTCCTGCGCGCCTCCAGGGTGGCGGCGAGTTCCTTCTTGAGTTCCGGGTCGCGGGCGTCCATGAAGGCCACCGTAGAGGCGGGGCGGGTGGGCGACACTGGGGCTAACCCCCCGGTTCTCCCGGGGGTTGGACCGTCCAGTAGGAGGATTCCCATGGCATCGGTGCCGCTGCTCACCGCGTTGCAGGAGGGGCCGGACCGCCCCGACGCGCTGCGGGTCGACGGCAGGGCGTGCAGCTACGAGGAACTGCTCGGCGCCGCGGGGGCGGTCGCACGGCGGGTGGCCGGGCGGGAGGCGTTCGCGGTGGAGGCGGGCGCGTCGCTGGAGACGGTCGCGGCCGTGGTGGGCGGGCTGCTGGCCGGGGTGCCGGTGGTGCCGCTCGCCCCGGACGCCGGGCCGGACGAGCGGGCGCACGTCCTGCGGGACTCCGGCGCCGACGTGGTCGCGGTGGACTTCGCCGAGCGCGCGGACTTCACCGAGCGGGCCGACGGCGGGGCGGGTGCCGGGGCGGGGGCGGACGACGAGGGCGGCAGGCCCGCGCTGGTGCTCTACACGTCGGGGACGACCGGCCCGCCCAAGGGCGTGATGATCTCCCGGGCGGCGATCGCCGCGGACCTCGACGCGCTGGCGCAGGCATGGCAGTGGACGGCGGACGACACCCTGGTGCACGGGCTGCCGCTGTTCCATGTGCACGGCCTGGTGCTGGGCGTGCTCGGCGCGCTGCGGGTGGGCAGCCGCCTGGTGCACACCGGCCGGCCGACCCCGGCGGCGTACGCGGCGGCCGGCGGCACCCTCTACTTCGGGGTGCCCACCGTCTGGCACCGGGTGGTGCGCGACGAGGCGGCGGCGCGGGCGCTGTCGGGGGCGCGGCTGCTGGTGTCGGGCAGCGCGCCGCTGCCGGTGCCGGTCTTCGAGTCGCTGGCCCGGCTGACCGGCCGTGAACCGGTGGAGCGCTACGGCATGACGGAGTCGCTGATCACCGTCTCGGCGCGGGCGGACGGCCCGCGGCACCCGGGTGCGGTCGGCACCCCGCTGGCGGGGATCAGCACGAGGATCGCCGAGTCCGCCGACGGCATCGGCGAACTCCAGCTCACCGGCCCGACCCTCTTCGACGGCTACCTCGGCCGCCCGGAGGCGACCGCGGCGTCGTACACCGACGACGGCTGGTTCCGTACCGGCGACATCGCGGCGGTCGACGCGGACGGCACGCACCGGATCGTCGGGCGGGCCTCCACCGACCTGATCAAGTCCGGCGGCTACCGGATCGGCGCGGGCGAGGTGGAGAACGCGCTGCTCGCCCATCCGGCGGTACGCGAGGCGGCGGTGGTCGGCGCGCCGCACACCGACCTGGGGCAGGAGATCGTCGCGTACGTGGTCGCCGACGGGGTGAGCGCCACCGAGCTCACCGACTTCGTCGCCAGCCGGCTGTCCGTGCACAAGCGGCCCCGCCGGGTGCGCTTTCTCGGTGAACTCCCGCGCAACGCCATGGGCAAGCCGCAAAAGCGGTTGCTCCCGCCGATGTGACCGGGGTACTCATACCGGGGTCCCGTTCGCCGCGGCCCGGTGCGGACGGCGGTCGCCCCGGGGTGGCGGTTTGCCCCTAGCCGGGCGGCAAGTAGGATCTGGCTCACAACCCGCCCATATGACAATCTCCGGTCGGCGTGCGCGCCGTCCGGGTCGCCGATACCCGGGTACCGCTCCAAAGGGTGGCGGTGATATGTCCTGCCATGGAGGCAGCACCGCATGTTCCACCGCATCGGACGCGCCGTCGTCCGCCATCCCGTATGGACGATCGTGGCGTGGCTCGTCGCAGCCGTCGCGATCGTCGCCACCGCACCGAGCCTGCCGTCCAACAGTGACGAAAGCAGCTTCCTGCCCAGCAGCTATCAGTCGATCAAGGCGATGGACCTCCAGGAGAAGGCGTTCCCCTCGGCGTTCACGCCGTCGGCGATCGTCCTCTACCAGCGGAACGACAACGGCCCGCTGACCGCTGCCGACAAGGCCGACATCGACACGATCACCAAGGGCCTCGGCGGCAAGCACATCGACCAGGTCCAGAAGGTCGTCGCGGGCAGCGAGTCCAAGGACCACAAGTTCTCCACCGCCTACGTCCAGATGGACAAGAAGTCCGACGGGCAGCCCAAGCAGGCCGACGCGGCCAAGGCGCTGCGCACCGACTCCAAGGACCTCGCCAAGGGCACCGACCTGAAGGTCCAGGTGGGTGGCTCGGCCGCGCAGAACCTCGACCAGTCCGAGGCGGGCAACACCTCGGACGCCGTCGCACTGGTCGGCTCGCTGCTGATCATCATCATCACGCTGCTGATCATCTTCCGGTCCCCGCTGGTCGCGATCATGCCGCTGGTGATCCTGATGGGCCTGGTCTTCACCACGTCCAACGGCCTGATCTCCTACGCCACCAAGCTCTTCGGCCTCCAGGCCAACAGCTCGATCTCCGCGCTGCTGATCGTGGTGGTGCTCGGCGTCGGCACGGACTACTTCCTGTTCCTGATGTTCCGCTACCGAGAACGGCTGCGGCTGGGCGACGAGCCCAAGGAAGCGATGATCAACAGCGTCACCAGGGTCGGTGAGGCGATCGCCTCGGCGGCCGGCGCGGTGATCATCTCCTTCCTGGCGCTGGCCCTGTCCACCCTGGGCTTCCTCACCCAGCTGGGCCCGGCCCTGGCCATCCTCGTCGCGGTCACGCTGATCGCGGGGCTCACGCTCTTCCCGGCGATCTGCTCGCTGATCCCGCCGCGGGCGCTGTTCTGGCCGGGCAAGAAGTGGAACCAGGAGCCGTCCGGCACCCGCTTCACCTCGATCGGCCGGATGCTGGGCAGCCGGGCGGGGCTGGTGGCGATCGTCTCCGGCCTGGTGATGGTGCTGCTCGCGCTGGGCACCCTCGGCTACAAGGCCGACTACGACCTCGCCTCCGGGTCCATCCCCAAGACCAAGGAGTCGATGGTCGTCCAGGACAGCATGCAGAAGGCGTACTCCGCCGGTGCTGCCGACCCGACCTCGGTCTTCCTCACCAGCACCGACGGCAAGTCGCTGTCCGGTGTGGACTTCACCGCGTACAAGGACAAGCTGGCCAAGGTCGACGGTGTCGCCACGGCGAGCTTCGACCGGAGCACCGGGCTGAACAAGGACGGCACCACGGCCCTGTTCAACCTGACGCTGAAGTACTCCGGCGCCAGTGACAAGGCGATCGCGGCGGTCGGCGACGTCCGCACGGCCGCCAAGGACAACGCCCCGCCGGGAACCGAGGCGGTGGTCGGCGGCACCTCGTCGATCTACCGGGACATCAACGCGGCGGTCAACCACGACTACCGCACGGTCTTCCCGGTGGCCGCGATCCTCATCATGGTGATCCTGGGGCTGCTGCTGCGCAGCGTGGTGGCCCCCTGGTACCTGATCGCCTCGGTGGCCCTCGGCTTCGGCGCGACGCTCGGTGCCACGGTGCTGATCTTCGGCCGCGGCAGCGGGCTGATCTTCATGCTGCCGATCATCATGTACCTGTTCGTGGTGGCGATCGGCACGGACTACAACATCCTGATGATCGCGCGATTGCGGGAGGAGGCCCGCGAGGGCCGCGCCCCGCGGGAGGCCGCCGCCGAGGCGCTGCGGCACGCCGGCCCGACGATCGCCTCCGCCGGGTTCATCCTGGCGGCGACCTTCGCCACGCTGATGCTCTCCGGCAACTCCTTCCTCACCGAGATGGGCTTCGCGATCGCCTTCGGCATCGTGGTGGCGGCGTTCGTGATGGCGCTGTTCTTCACGCCGAGCCTCACCGCGCTGATCGGGCACGCCGCTTGGTGGCCGGGCCACGCGGACCGCGCCACCGGCCCGCGGGGCGGCAGCCCCGCGGTCGCCGCGGGCGGCGGTCAGGACGGCACGCACGGCGCTCCGGAACTGGACGGGACCGGCCGCCGCTAGCCTGCGCACACATCGTCCCCAGGGAGGGCCGGACGGGCCGCAAGGCCCGTCCGGCCCTTTCCGTTTCCGTTCCCCGCCGGGAGAAGCGCGCCGCCCGAAGGGGCGCGTCTTGCTCGGCTGCATATGGTCATGCAGAGTCTTGTTCTGATGAATACCGGTCGCCCCGGGGTGGCCGGTGGCGCGGCTGCGGACAGGACGGGGACGGGACGGCGATGAACGGCGGTACGGGCCACCCAGGGGCCGGCGCGGGGAACTCCTCCGCGCGGCTGCTGAAGCTCTTCGAGTCGCACCGGCTGACGCCGACCCAGCGGCGGATCGCGCACTGCCTGGTGCGCAGGGCCGACGAGGCGGCGTTCCTGTCCAGTGTGGAGGTGGCCGAGCTCGCCGGGGTGAGCCAGCCCTCGGTGACGCGGTTCGCGGTCGCCCTGGGCTTCGACGGCTACCCGGCGCTGCGCAGGCACCTGCGCGAGGTGGCGCCGGCGGCCGAACCGGCGGGCGCGAGCACGTACAACGAGTACCAGCAGGCGGTGCACGCGGAGATCGAGAACCTGCGGCACCTGGCCGACCTGCTCGCCGACCCCGGGCCGGTGGCCCGGGCCGGGGCGGTGCTGGCCGCCTCCCGGCCGCTGCCGGTGCTCGGGCTGCGCGCGGCGGGCGCCCAGGCGCGCGGCTTCGCGTACTTCGCGGCGAAGGTGCACCCGGACGTGCGGCTGCTGGACGAGGGCGGCACCATGCTCGCGGACCGGATCGACGCGGCCGTCCGGGCGGGGGCGAGCGCGCTGCTGTGCTTCGCGCTGCCCCGGCACCCGCGGGAGGTGGCCGACGCGCTGCGCCACGCGCGGCAGGCCGGGCTGACCGTGGTCACCGTGGCCGACAGCGCGTTCGCGCCGGTGGCCGCGCACAGCGACCTGCTGCTGCCCGCGGCCGTGGGCACCGGGCTGGCCTTCGACACGGCCTGCGCGCCGATGCTGCTGGGCCGGGTGCTGCTGGAGTCGATGTGCGACGACCTGCCGGACGCGCAGGCGCGGCTGGAGGAGTTCGACGCGCAGGCCGCGGCCCGCGGGCTGTTCATGGAGTGAACGTCCCCGCGGGCCGCGGACAGTGGTGACCGGGTGCCTGGCTCCCTGGCTCCCTGGGTGCTCAGGCGCCGGTGCCCGCGCGGCGGACCCTGCGGCTGCGGGCGAGGGCGAGCGCCGCCCCGCCGAGGACCAGGGCCGCGGCACCGACGAGCGTGAGGGTGCGGGTGCCGCTGCTGCCGGTCGAGGCGAGCGAGCCGGTGCCGCCGGTGGTGGTGCTGCTGCCCGGGGCGCTGCCGGCGCCGGTCTCGGTGGTCAGCTGCGTGCTCGCGTCGCCG
This sequence comes from Actinacidiphila sp. bgisy145, assembly GCF_057708125.1. NCBI lineage: Bacteria > Bacillati > Actinomycetota > Actinomycetes > Kitasatosporales > Streptomycetaceae > Actinacidiphila > Actinacidiphila sp. bgisy145. Next base: position 62,025 of record NZ_JBYIRL010000035.1, on the reverse strand, counting down.
CCCGTCGAGCTGCCGCCGGAGGAGGCGGTCGGGGTGGCGGTCGCGCCGCCCTCGACGTGCACGGTCAGCGCGGCGGTGTTGTCGGTCGGGTCGGTGTCGAAGGGCAGCGGCGAGTCGTAGACGGTGGTGGCCCGCACCGTGCCGGTGGCCAGCGCCGGGGCGTCGGCGTCGATCCGCAGCGTGAACGGCATCTTCACGCTCGCGCCCGGCCGCAGCGGCGGCTTCGTCCAGCAGATGTACTTCGGCGCTCCGGTCTTCTGCGTGCCCGGGCCGGCTTCCGTCGAGGTGTAGCAGGCGTCCGGCACCTTCACCGCGGTGGTGCCCTCGGGCACGTCGACCATGACGCCGAGCTGGTCGTCGCTGGTCTCGTTGTCCACACTGGCCGGGCCGTTGTTCCGGATCGCGGCGACGACCTGCACGGTGTCGCCCGGCTTGCCGCTCGCGGTGTCGCCGACCGCCGCGAGGTCCGCGGTGTTGTCGGTGTCGACGGTCCAGTCCGCGGTCTTCTGCTCGCCGCTGGGCGCGTCGCCGTCCGCGACGAGCGTGAGCACCGGGCCGTCGCTCCGGTCGGACGGGCCGATCACCGGGGTGCCGGGCTCGGGAGCGGCCTTGTAGCGGACCAGGTCCCACATCGCGCTGCTGGTGACGTCGATCCCGATCGGGGCGGACAGCCGGTACTTCGCGCCGGGTTGGAGCGTCGTGTCGAAGTGGCAGACCATGTTGTTGTCGAGCGTGGCGATGACGTCGTCGTTCGACTTCTTGCTGTACGCGCAGTTGGAGAAGTGCTGCGTGTACGCCAGGCCCTCGGTGGTGGCCATCGTCAGGTAGGCGCCGTCGGCAGCCAGTTGGCCGGTGTTGGCGATCGTGACGGGGGCGGTCAGGTGGTCGCCCGGCTTGGCGTGGCCGACCTTGGCGAGCTTGTTCACCACCAGCCCGACGGCGCCGACGGTGACGCGGACCGTGATCGGGGTGATCGTCGCGTTGTCCGCGGTGCCGGACAACACCGCGGTGCCGGTGCTGCCCAGCGGCGCGTCCGGCTTCGCGTGGAGGTCGACCAGCCCGCCGGTGCCGCCGACGCCCAGATCGCCGCGCTCCCAGGTGACGGTGTCGTCCGGGTAGCCGCTGTCGGCGGTGGCGAAGGAGCTGATCCCGGAAAGGTCCAGCGAGACGACCACGTCGGTGACGGTCGGGCCGCTGCTCGGCGGGGCGAGCGACCAGCTGATCTGGGGCGGGTCGCCCGAGTCGTCCGGCTGCGGCAGCCCGACGCTGGTGCTCTGCACGACCAGCGGCAGTGTGGGCCCGTCGGCGGCCCGCGCGGGCGCCTGGACCGCGACGGCGCCGAGCAGCGCGAGTGCCGCGGCGGTGAGCGCGGCGGCCGACCGCCGCCAGGTGAGATGCAAGGTCACCAGTTCTTCCCCCAAGTTCCTTTGCGCACGCGCTGGCGCACCGGTGTGACGAACACCCCATCTGACTGCCGGTCCTGGTGAAAGGTTGTGCGGGAGTGGATGACATCCGGTTTAACGAAAATCTGAGATTGGCGAAGTAGTGTCCGTGCCCAGCACTTGGCCGGTGCCGCCGTACTGAAGGGACGGCGGGCCGGCGCGACGGCGGAGGGAGCGCGACGTGGTGCGCGGGGCCTACACATTGGCGCGGGTGGCGGTGACGGTGCGCGTGGCGGCGGGCTGGCTGTGGTGGCTGGGCGTGGTCGCCGCGGTGCCCGGCACGGCCGTGACGTTCAGCCCGACCGGCCGACGGATCGGTGTGACGGCCGGCGCGGCCCTGTTCGTCGTCGCGGCGGCGGTGTCCTTCCTCGTCCGCCGCGGCCGGCACGCCGAACGCGCCAAGGGCGCCTCGCGCGCGGCGAAGTCCGTCTTCCTCCAGGACCGCAAGGTCACCGCGCGGGCGTGGGTGCGGCGGCGCCGCTGGTGGCTGCTGGTCGTGTTCATGCTCGCCGTCGCCTCGAACGCCGTCCTGCCGTGCGCGGCGGGCATGCTGCTCGGCGGGGTCGGCGCCGGCCTGTGGCTGCGCTCGCGCGGGGTGGCCCGGATCGAGCGCTCCCGGGACGCGCTGCTGTGGGTCCGGCCCGACGGCAACCCGGCGCTCTACCAGCTCACCGGTATCGCCGCGGGCGACGCCGCCCCCGGGGGAGGCCGGCGCCGCCGCTGAGCGGCCCACCCGGCTGGAGGCCCCCGCCGGCCGGTCGGGACGGGGGCGGACACGGCCTACGGCTCGAGCCGCAGTGCCGGGAACCCGGCGCCGCTCTCCGCGAGCAGCTCCTCCTCCGACTGGGCCGCCCGCACCTGCGAGAACGCCACGGCGCCGCCCTCCCGTACGCGGTAGCCGTACACCGCCGGGCGCGGCAGCGAGTTGTAGGCGAAGTGGTTGGAGAAGTAGTAGGCGCCGGTGTCGAGCAGCGCCACATGGTCGCCGGACGCCAGCAGCGGCAGCGCGCGGCCCTTGGCGACGAGGTCCCCGGCGAAGCAGCACGGCCCCGCCACGTCCTGCACCACCGGTTCGCCGCGCTTCTCCGCGCCCTCGGCGTCGAGCGCCAGCACCCGGATCGGCCAGGAGTCGGGCACGAACACCGTACGGGTGGCGACCTGCGCGCCGGCGTGCGTGACGGCGATCGGCCGGCCGCCGGCGGACTTGGCGTACTCCACCCGCGCCAGCACGGTGCCGTTCTTGGCGAGCAGGGACCGGCCGAACTCCGTGACGATGCCGTAACGGCCGTCGAAGAGCCCGGGGATCTGCGCGCGCAGCAGGTCGGCGTAGTCGGCGAAGGACGGCGCCGTCTCGTCGGAGCCGAAGTTGACCGGCAGGCCGCCGCCGATGTCGAGCGCGTCGACCTGCTGCCGTCCGGCGGCCGCGTTGATCCGCTCGGCCAGCTCGTAGGCGGCCCGGACGCCCGCGACCATGAGTTCCAGCGGCACGCCCTGCGAACCGGTGTGCGTGTGCAGCCGGTTGAGCCAGGGCCTGCGCGCGTAGGCGTCGAGCGCCCACTCCAGCGCGCCCGGGTCGCGCAGCGCCACCCCGAACTTGGAGCTGGCGGTGGCGGTGCTCATCGCGCCGATGCTGCCGCCGCCGACCTGCGGGTTGACCCGCAGGCCGACGGGGCCGGCAGGGGAGCCGGCGGGCGCGGCCGCCCGCAGGCGGTCGATCCGCGCCAGTTCCTCGGGGTTGTCGGCGTTGACGGCGATGCCCAGGGCGAGCGCCTCGCGCAGTTCGGCGACGGTTTTGGCGGGGGAGTCGAGCACGGTGCGCTCCGCCGGGACGCCGGCCGCGCGGGCGAGCGCCAGCTCGCCGGGGCTCGCCACCTCCGCGCCGAGCCCGCACTCGGCGAGCAGGCCGAGCACCGGCACCAGCGAGGCGGCCTTCACCGCGAAGGTGTGCGTCACCGCCACCCCGGGTGTGGCGAACGCGGCGTGCAGGGCGCGCGCCGACTCGGCGATACCCGCGACGTCCAGCAGCCCGACCACCGGTTCGGCCTCGCCGGCCAGCCCCTGCTCCACCGCGGCACGCAGCGCGAGCGCCCGCCGTATTCCCAGCTCATCCGTCATGTCCGCCATGACACCACCTCCACCCGCGGGACTTCCACCCGGGGCCTGTTGACTAGGGGTATTCAGCAGACGAGGATGTGAATATCCAGCTGCGCCACGTGTACGACCCCCATTGACGCCGCCACCAAGGAGGCTTGCCCGATGACCGGACCGAGGCCGGTGCGCGCACCGCGCGGCACCCAACTGAGCGCCCAGGGCTGGCAGCAGGAGGCCGCGCTGCGGATGCTCCAGAACAACCTGGACCCCGAGGTCGCCGAGCACCCCGACAAGCTCGTCGTCTACGGCGGCACCGGCAAGGCGGCCCGCGACTGGAACTCCTTCGACGCCATGGTGCGCACCCTGCGGGGCCTGAAGCAGGACGAGACGATGCTCGTCCAGTCCGGCCGCCCGGTCGGCGTGATGCAGACCCACGAATGGGCACCCAGGGTGCTGATCGCCAACTCCAACCTGGTCGGCGACTGGGCCACCTGGGAGGAGTTCCGCCGCCTCGAAGCGCTCGGCCTGACGATGTACGGGCAGATGACCGCCGGCTCCTGGATCTACATCGGCACCCAAGGCATCCTCCAGGGCACCTACGAGACCTTCGCCGCCGTGGCCGCCAAGCGCTTCGGCGGCAGCCTGGCCGGCACCATCACGCTGACCGCCGGGCTCGGCGGCATGGGCGGCGCCCAGCCGCTCGCCGTGACGATGAACGGCGGCGTGGTCATCTGCGTCGACTGCGACCCGCGCGCCATCGACCGCCGCATCGAGCACCGCTACCTCGACGTGCGCGCCGACTCCCTCGACGAGGCGCTGCACCTGGCCACCGAGGCCCGCGACGCCCGCCGCCCGCTGTCCGTCGGGGTGCTGGGCAACGCCGCCGAGGTGCTGCCGCGGCTGCTCGCCATGGGCGCGCCGATCGACGTCGTCACCGACCAGACCTCCGCGCACGACCCGCTCGCCTACCTCCCGCTCGGCATGGACTTCGCCGACATGGCCGCCTACGCGGCAGACAAGCCCGCCGACTTCACCCAGCGGGCCCGGGAGTCCATGGCCCGGCACGTCGAGGCGATGGTCGGCTTCCAGGACGCCGGCGCCGAGGTCTTCGACTACGGCAACTCCATCCGCGGCGAGGCCCAGCTCGCCGGATACGAGCGGGCGTTCGCCTTCCCCGGCTTCGTGCCCGCGTACATCAGGCCGCTGTTCTGCGAGGGCAAGGGCCCCTTCCGCTGGGCGGCGCTGTCCGGCGACCCCGCCGACATCCACCACACCGACAAGGCGATCCTCGACCTCTTCCCCGAGAACGAGTCGCTGGCCCGCTGGATCAAGCTCGCCGGCGAGCGCGTGCACTTCCAGGGCCTGCCCGCCCGCATCTGCTGGCTCGGCTACGGCGAACGCGACCGCGCCGGCGAGCGGTTCAACGAGATGGTCGCCGACGGCACCCTCAAGGCGCCGATCGTCATCGGCCGCGACCACCTGGACACCGGCTCCGTCGCCTCCCCCTACCGGGAGACCGAGGGCATGCTCGACGGCTCCGACGCCATCGCCGACTGGCCGCTGCTCAACGCGATGGTCAACGTCGCCTCGGGCGCCTCCTGGGTCTCCATCCACCACGGCGGCGGCGTCGGCATCGGCCGCAGCATCCACGCCGGCCAGGTCACCGTCGCCGACGGCACCCCGCTCGCCGCGGAGAAGATCCGCCGCGTGCTCACCAACGACCCCGGCATGGGCGTCATCCGGCACGTGGACGCCGGGTACGACCGCGCCGAGGAGATCGCCGGGCAGCGGGGCGTGCGGGTGCCGATGCGGGAGGGCGACGGAGCGTGAGCGACGCCGCGAGGAAGCAGGGCGGCGGCTTCGGCGGCGGACCGGACGGACCGGGCGGCGCGGACCGGCCGGCGGCCGGTGCCCGGGCCGCCGGCCGGGCCCCTTCGGCGCCCGGCTTCCAGACGATGTGGCGCGAGCTGGCCGCCGTCGGCCGCCACGCCGCCAGCGGCGGCTACCGCCGCTACGCCTGGACGCCCGCCGACACCGACTGCCGCGCCTGGTTTCGCGAGCAGGCCGCCGCCCGCGGCCTGGCGTACGAGACCGACCGCAACGGCAACCAGTGGGCCTGGCTCGGCGACCCTTCGGCCGGCGACGCGGTGGTCACCGGCTCGCACCTGGACTCCGTGCCCGACGGCGGCGCCTTCGACGGGCCGCTGGGCGTCGTCTCCGCGTTCGCCGCGGTCGACGAGCTGCGCGCTCGGGGCGCGCAGCCGCGCCGCCCGCTCGCCGTGGTGAACTTCGGCGACGAGGAAGGCGCCCGCTTCGGCCTGGCCTGCGTCGGCTCCCGGCTGACCGCGGGCCGCCTGACGGCCGAGGACGCCCGGCAGCTGTGCGACGCCGACGGGGTGACGCTCGCCCGCGCCATGGAGCACGCCGGGTACGACCCCGACGCGATCGGCGCCGACCCCGAACGGCTGGCGCGCGTCGGCGCGTTCGTCGAACTGCACGTCGAGCAGGGCCGGGCGCTGGACCTGACCGGCCACCCGGTCGGCGTGGCCTCCGCGATCTGGCCGCACGGCCGCTGGCGCTTCGACTTCCACGGCGAGGCCAACCACGCCGGCACCACCCGCCTCGCGGACCGGCACGACCCGATGCTGACCTACGCCGGCACGGTGCTCGCCGCCCGCGAACAGGCCCGGCTGGCCGGCGCGCTGGCCACCTTCGGCAAGATCGCCGTCGAACCGGGCGGCGTCAACGCCATCGCCTCCCGCGTCCGCGGCTGGCTCGACTCCCGCGCCGCCGACGAGGAGACGCTCGCCGCCGTCGTGGCCGGGATCGAGCGCGCCGCGCGCGAGGGCGGCCTCCGCGACGGCGTCGCCGTGGACGTGGTCCGCGAGTCCTTCACCCCGGAGGTCGAGTTCGCGCACACCCTGCGCGACCGGCTCGCCGCCCTGCTCGGCACCGACGCGCCCGCCCCGGTGCTGCCGACCGGCGCGGGACACGACGCCGGCATCCTCGCCACGGCGGTGCCGACCGCCATGCTGTTCGTACGCAACCCCACCGGCGTCTCGCACGCGCCGGCGGAGTTCGCGGCCGAGGACGACTGCGCCGCGGGCGTCACCGCGCTCGCCGACGTACTGGAGGGGCTCGCGTGCCGGTGACGTACTGGCTGGAGCACGCCTGGCTGGACCCCGCGGTCGAGCCGGGCGTGCTGCTGACCGCGGACGGCGGCCGGATCACCTCGCTGCGCACCGGCACACCCACCCCTCCGCCCGGCGCCGTCGCGCTGCGCGGCCTGACGCTGCCGGGCCTGGCCAACGCGCACAGCCACGCCTTCCACCGCGCCCTGCGCGGCACCGCCCAGCGGGGCGGCGGCACCTTCTGGACCTGGCGCGAGACCATGTACGCCACCGCCTCCCTCCTCACCCCCGACTCCTACTTCGACCTGGCCCGCGCGGTCTACGCCGAGATGGCGCTCGCGGGCATCACCTGCGTCGGCGAGTTCCATTACCTGCACCACCAGCCCGACGGCACGCCTTACGCCGACCCCAACGCGATGGGCCGGGCGCTGATCGCAGCGGCCGCCGAGGCAGGTATCCGGATCACCCTGCTCGACACCGCCTACCTGCGCGGCGGCCTCACCGAGCGCGGCCACCTGCCGCTGGACGGCGCGCAGCGGCGCTTCGGCGACGGCACCGCCGACCAGTGGTACGACCGCTGGTCACTCCTGGCGGACGCCGAGGACGCGACCGGCGCCGGGCACGCCCGGATCGGCGCGGCCCTGCACTCGGTACGGGCCTTCGCGGACAGCGACGGCTACACCGCCTTCGCGGAGCGCACCCGGCACGTGCCGGTCCACATCCACCTGTCCGAGCAGCCCGCCGAGAACGACGCGTGCCTGGCCGTGCACGGCCGCACCCCGGCCCGGCTGCTCGCCGACGCGGACTTCTGGGGCCCGAACACCACCGCGGTGCACGCCACCCACCTCACCGGCGAGGACATCGCGCTGCTGGGCGGCGCGCGGTCCGCGGTGTGCATGTGCCCCACCACCGAACGCGACCTCGCCGACGGCATCGGCCCCGCGCCCGCGCTTCAGCGGGCCGGCAGCCCGCTCGCCCTGGGCAGCGACAGCCACGCCGTGGTGGACCTGCTGGAGGAGGCCCGCGCGATGGAGCTGAACGAGCGGCTGCGCACCCGCACCCGCGGCCACTGGACCGCCGCGGAGCTGCTGCGCGCGGCCACCGCCGACGGGCACGCCAGTCTCGGCCGGCCCGACGCGGGCCGGCTGGCGCCGGGCGCGCTCGCCGACTTCACCACGATCGCGCTGGACTCGGTCCGCACCGCGGGGCCGCCGCCCCGGCTCGGCGCCGAGACCGCGGTATTCGCGGCGACCGCGGCGGACGTGCGGCACACCGTGGTGGCGGGGCGGCAGATCGTCGCGGACGGGCGGCACCTGCGAGTGCCGGACGTGGCGGGCGCGCTGGCCGCGGCGATCGCCGCCGTGCGCGGCTGAGGGCGGCCGGCATCCGTGCGCGGCGCGGCAGGCGTACGAGCAGGCGTACAAGCACGCCTACGAGCACGCCTACGAGCAGAAGGACGAGTGGGGCGGGCCGTGCCGCGGGCGCACGGCGCGCCGCCGAACCGGCGCGCAGCCGGCCCCCGGGACGGGACCGTTTCGCGGAGGACCCCCGTACTCCCGCGAAACGGTCCCGAACCCCGGCGGGCAGCCGCGCCGCCGCGGGCCCCCGTGTCCACGCGAGCACCACGAAGGAGCAGGCCATGACCGTCAGTACGGCCATCACCGGCATCGGCAGCCTGGTCACCAACGATCCCTCCCTCAGCAGCGCGGACAACCCTCTCGGCACGGTCCGCGACGCCGCCGTCGTCATCGAGGGCGACCGCGTCGTCTGGACCGGTGCCTCCAGCAAAGCACCCACCACTGACAACCGGGTCGACGCCGGCGGCCGCGCGCTCCTGCCCGGCTTCGTGGACTCCCACGCCCACCTCGTCTTCGCGGGCGACCGCGCCGCGGAGTTCGCCGCGCGGATGTCCGGGCAGCCGTACGCGGCCGGCGGCATCCGCACCACCGTCGCGGCCACGAGGGCCGCCTCCGACGCGGAACTGGCCGGCAACCTCGCCCGCCTGCTCGCCGAGGCCCGGCGGCAGGGCACCACCACGGTCGAGGTCAAGTCCGGCTACGGGCTGACCGTCCACGACGAGGCCCGCGCGCTGCGGATCGCGGCCGGGCAGACCCCGGAGACGACCTATCTCGGCGCCCACGTGGTCGCCCCGGAGTTCGCCGACGACCCCGCCGGGTACGTCGCGCTCGTCACCGGCCCGATGCTCGACGCGTGCGCGCCGCACGCGCGCTGGGTGGACGTGTTCTGCGAGGAGGGCGCCTTCGACGGGGACCAGGCGCGGGCGGTCCTCGAGGCGGGCGCCGCCCGCGGTCTGACCCCGCGGGTGCACGCCAACCAGCTCGGCCACGGCCCGGGCGTGCGGCTCGCGGTGGAGCTCGGCGCCGCCTCGGCCGACCACTGCACCCACCTCACCGACGCCGACGTGGACGCCCTGGCGAGCGGCGGGACCGTGGCCACCCTGCTGCCGGGCGCCGAGTTCTCCACGCGCGCCGCCTACCCCGACGCGCGGCGCCTGCTCGACGCCGGGGCGACCGTGGCACTGTCCACCGACTGCAACCCCGGGTCGTCGTACACGTCGTCGATGGCCTTCTGCGTCGCCGTCGCCGTCCGCGACATGGGCATGACCCCGGACGAGGCGGTCCGCGCCGCCACCCTCGGCGGCGCGCGGGCCCTGCGCCGTACCGACGTCGGGACGGTCGCCCCCGGCGCCAGGGCGGACCTGCACCTGCTGGACGCCCCCACGCATGTGCACCTCGCCTACCGCCCGGGTGTGCCGCTCACCGCGGCCGTGTGGCAGGCGGGCGAGCGGGTCCGCCCGCAGTACCCGGCCGGGTGAGCGCGCGGCCCTGCCGCGCCCCCGACCGGCGGCCGGTCAGGTCCGGGCGGGCGGCACCCGCAGGATGCGCAGCAGGGTCGAGGCCAGCACCTCGTACAGTTCGCCGTCGGGGAGGTCGGTCAGTTCGGCCAGGCGGTCCGGCACGGTGAAGACCACGCCGTACGCGAGCCGTTCGGCACCGGTGGGCCGCTCGCCGAAGATCAGCCGCAGCCCGCGCTCGTGCAGGGCGGTCACATGGGACTTGTCCGGGTGCTCGTGCCATTCGGGGTCGGTCGCGGCCATCACCATGTTCTGCCGGTTGGCGACGAGGAAGGCCACGAAGCCGTGCACGAGGTGCTCGGTCCTGGCCCGCCGGCCCCTGAGGGCCGCCGCCTCGTCCAGGAGCGCCTTCAGCCGCTCCATCCCGGGTTGCATCGCCGCGTGCAGGATGTCGTGCTTCGCCCGGAAGTGGTAGTAGACCGCCGCCTTCGTCAGTCCCAGCTCGTCCGCGATCATCTGGAGCGAGGTCGCGCTGTAGCCGAGTTCCGAGAAGAGCCGCTGGGCGGTGTCGAGGATCTGCTGCCGGGTCTGCTCGGCCTGCGCCGCGCGGCTGGTCAGGCCCCTGGCCGACGTCGCCATGGCTGCTTTCCTCCTTCGTCCCCCGTGATTTGCGCAGCATACAAGCCACCGGACACAGCGTCACCAGCTCGCGCACCGGGCCCGTGCGCGTTCGGTCCGACCCGCGGTCCGACCTGGTGTTCGGCCGGGCCCATCGCGCCGCGAGTGCCTTCCGGCATGGCGGTTTCACTGGCCTGCGGCCGGTGAATCACCTGCCGATCGGCCAGTGGTTCGCTTGACGAGCGGCTAGTGAAAGCCTAGCGTCGTCGAGCGGGACGGCAACCGCGCCGACCCGACGCCGGATGCACGGGAGACGTGGGGAAAGACACTTATGTCCAGTTATCTGTACCGCCTGGCCCGCTTTTCCTATCGGCGACGCGTCCTCGTTCTCGTGCTGTGGCTGGTGGCCGCGATCGCCGCCGTCACGATCGCCCAGCTCAGCGGCGGCAAGACGAACGACGACTTCACGATCCCGGGCACCGAGGCGCAGAAGGCGTCCGACGTGCTCAGCGCCAAGCTCCCCGCGTTCAGCGGCGGGCAGAGCACCATCGTCTTCGCGGTGAAGAGCGGCACCACGGTGACCTCGCCCGCCACGCAGAAGCAGATCCGCACGGCGATGGCCAAGGTGTCGTCCGTGCCCCAGGTGTCGAAGTCGGTGGACCCGTTCACCAGCCGCCTGGTCTCCAAGGACGGCCGGATCGCGCTCGGCCAGGTCCAGTGGACCGCCAAGCCGCCGGACGTCAAGGACGCCAACCTCGACGCCGTGCAGGACGCGATGAAACCGGTGCGCGCCGCCGGCGTGCAGGTCGAGTACAACGGCAGCGTCTACCCGGGCTGGCGCTTCGAGATCTCCGAGACGCCCGAACTGGTCGGCCTGGTGATCGCCTTCGCGATCCTGATGATCACCTTCGGCACGTTCGCCGCCGCCGGCATGCCGATCATCAGCGCGATCATCGGGGTGATCACCACCTTGATGGGGGTGACGGCGGTCGCCTCCGTCATCACCATCGCCTCCGCCTCCACCACCGTCGCCCTGATGCTGGGGCTGTCCTGCGGCATCGACTACGGCCTGTTCATCCTGTCCCGGCACCGCGCCAACCTGCTGCGCGGCGTCTCACCGGAGGAGTCGGTGCCGCTGGCGATGGGCACCGCGGGCAGCTCGGTGGTCTTCGCCGCGCTCACGGTGATCATCGCCCTGTGCGGCCTGACCGTGGTCGGCATCCCGTTCCTGACGATCATGGGCCTGTCCGCGGCCGCCTCGGTCGCGGTGGCACTGCTCATCGCGCTGACCCTGCTGCCCGCGCTCCTCGGCTTCGCCGGCCCCCGGATCGCCCGCTTCAGCCGGCTGCCGAAGTTCGGCGCGCACGCCGAGCGGGTGGCGCGCCGTACCGCCGCCGACCCGTACAGCACCGCGGGCGCCCGCTGGGCGCGGTTCGTCGTACGGCACCGCGTGGTGGTCGCCGTGATCGGCGTGGTGCTGCTGGGCGTGCTGGCGATCCCCGCCGCGAGCATCCGGCTCGGCCTGCCCTCGGGCGCCTCCCAGCCGACCGACAACACCCAGCGCAAGGCGTACGACCTGACCACCGAGGGCTTCGGCGCCGGCTTCAACGGCGCGCTGCTGGTCGTCGTCGAGGACGTCTCCGCGCCGGCGGACACCGCGAAGATCGCCGCCTCGCTCGGCCGGCAGGCGGACGTCGCCCAGGTCACCCCGCTCGCCGGGCAGCACAGCACCTCGCTGATCCGGGTGGTCCCGAAGTCCGGACCGAACGACGCCGCCACCCAGGACCTGGTGCACCACCTGCGCGACAACCGGACCGCGATCGAGTCCGGCACCGGCGCGCACATCCTCGTCGGCGGCACCACCGCCTCCAACATCGACGTGTCCGCCAAGCTCTCCAGCGCGCTGCCGGTCTTCCTGATCGCGGTCGTCGGCCTGGCGTTCGTGCTGCTGACCTTCGCCTTCCGCACGATCCTGGTGCCGCTGAAGTCCATCGTCGGCTTCCTGCTGTCGATGGCCGCGGCCCTGGGCGCCCAGGTCGCCGTCTTCCAGTGGGGCTGGGGCAAGCACCTGTTCGGCATCACCCCGAGCGAGACGATCAGCTTCCTGCCGATCATCATGCTCGCGATCATCTTCGGCCTGTCCAGCGACTACGAGGTGTTCGTCGTCTCCCGCATCAAGGAGGAGTACACCCGGCACGGCGACGCCCGCGCCGCGGTGCAGCGCGGCACCTCACTGTCGGCCCGGGTGGTCACCGCGGCCGCGCTGATCATGTTCTCGATCTTCGTGGCCTTCACCTTCACCTCCAACCCGACCATCAAGGCGATCGGCTTCAGCTTCGCCGTCGGCGTCTTCCTCGACGCCTTCGTGGTGCGGCTGACCCTGGTCCCGGCGGTGATGGCCATCGTCGGCGGCCGGATCTGGTACCACCCGAAGTGGTTCGGGCGCTTCGTGCCCGACCCGGACATCGAGGGGCAGCGGCTGGAGGAGCGGCTGGCCGAGGGCGCCTTCGGCGCCGAGGCGGCGAAGGCGGCGTCGGCCGCGAACGCCTCCGTCGGCTAGCGCGGGCGGCCGGCAGGCCGGGGACGCCTCCGGGCCGGGTACGGGCAGGGCCGGTACGCCGGTACGCAGAGGGCCGGTGGGGGCGCGCGGGCGCCACCACCGGCCCTCTGCCGCGGCCCCGGGTCACACCAGGGACGCGGCCGCCCACGCGGCCACCGCGGCCACCACCAGCAGGGCGACGTTGAGCCCGATCTCCCGCACCTCCCCGCGCGACAGGTGCAGCGCGCCGGCCCCGACCTGCACCAGGGCCAGGCCGATCGCGGCCGCGACCGCGAGCCCGACCGCCACACCGGTCAGCGGCGGCAGCAGCAGCCCGAGCGCCCCGAGCACCTCCACCGCCCCGATCGCCCTGACCCGCGCCATGGGCACCTGGTCGACCCACCCCATCATCGGCCGCAGCCGATCCCGGTCCTGCACGAGCTTCTTGCCGCCCGAGTAGGCGTAGAACACCGCGAGCAGCACCGCCAGCACCCAGTACGCGACATGCACGGCAACCCCCAATGGTTACGAACCGTAAGTTGCCCCATCATGGGTGACCGTCGGAAGCCTTACAAAAGGCACACGCGTGTGCTCAACGCACACCGGACGTGCCCCGCACGACACCTGGAGGAGCGCCTTGGCGCGCTACGAGCACACCTGCATGATCCGCGGCGACGGCGGCCGGGCGATCCGCGCGATCCTGGACCGGATCTGCGACAAGTGGACGATGCTGGTCGTGGCCACGCTCGACGGCAACCGGATGCGCTTCACAGAGCTGCACCAGCACATCCCCGGCATCTCCCAGCGGATGCTGACCCTGACGCTGCGCAACCTGGAGCGCGACGGCCTGGTCTCCCGCACCGCCTACGCCGAGGTCCCGCCGCGCGTGGAGTACGCCCTCACCGACATGGGCAAGAGCCTGATCCCGCCCGCCTTGACCCTCGCGAGCTGGGCGATCGAGCACAACGCCGCCATCGAGGAGAGCAGGACCCAGTACGGCGACCGGCCCCGCTGAGCACCTCGACGGCGGCGTGCGGGCTGCTTCCTGCCGGGGACCTCGCGCTACTCCTCCACCATCAGGCCGCGGCGCAGCCTGGCGAGGGTGCGGCTGAGCAGCCGGGAGACGTGCATCTGCGAGATGCCCAGCTCCTCGCCGATCTCCGACTGGGTGAGGTTGCCGACGAAGCGCAGCGACAGGATGGTCCGGTCCCGGGCCGGCAGCTTGGCGATCAGCGGCCTGAGCGACTCGACGTACTCCACGCCCTCCAGGTCGTGGTCGTCGTACCCGATCCGGTCCGCGAGCGCGCCCTCCGGGTCGTCCTCGGCGGGCTGGGCGTCCAGGGAGCTGGCGGTGTAGGCGTTGCTCGCCGCCATGCCCTCGATCACCTCGTGCTCGGGCAGGTCCAGCCGGTCGGCCAGCTCCCGCACGGTCGGGGTGCGGTCGAGCTGCTGGGCGAGCTCGTCACCGGCCTTGGCCAGGTCCAGCCGCAGCTCCTGAAGCCGCCGCGGCACCCGGACCGACCAGGAGGTGTCCCGGAAGAACCGCTTGATCTCGCCGACGATCGTCGGCATCGCGAAGGTCGGGAACTCCACCCCGCGGGCCAGCTCGAACCGGTCGATCGCCTTGATCAGGCCGATCGTGCCGACCTGGACGATGTCCTCCATCGGCTCGCTGCGGCTGCGGAAGCGGGAGGCGGCGAACTTCACCAGCGCGAGGTTCAGCTCCACGAGCGTGTTGCGGACGTAGCTGTACTCGCCGGTGCCCTCCTCGAGGGCCTGCAACCGGCCGAAGAGCGTCTTGGACAGCGCCCGGGCGTCGACCGGGCCGATCTCCTCGTAGGGCGGGATCTCGGGCAGCCCGTCGAGCTCGAGGTCGAAGTGACCGGGGTCGAGATGGCCTGGGCCGCCCCCCTGCTGCTCCTGGTCCTGGTCCGGGCCGAGCCGGGGTGTCATGCGCTCATCCCTCTCTTGCGGCGCGGGTGGTCTTTCCTCTGCCGTACTCCAGCCCTACCGCCATTCGGCGGTATGCCGCAAGTCCGGGGCCTGCACGGCCGACTACCGCGCGCAACCCGGAACGGTTATGGTCAGGCTCGCGTCACCCTAGGGACGCAGGGTGTGTGACCAGGGACGCGGCGAGGAGAACAGATGGACCACGAGGCGGTGGGCACCGCCGATCTCGGCCGAAGGCTGCGCGTCGACGTACGGCAGCACGGCAGCAGTACGGTCTTCACCCCGTCGGGAGAGCTCGACCACTACACCGCCGACCTGCTCGCCGGGCCGATCACCACGGCCGTCGAGCAGGGCGCGACCCGGCTGGTGGTGGACTGCTCGGGCCTGGAGTTCTGCGACTCCACCGGGCTCAACGTGCTGCTCGGGGCACGGCTCCAAGCCGAGGCGGGCGGGGGTTCGGTGCACCTCGCGGCCATGCGGCCGACGGTCGCGCGGGTATTCGAGATCACCGGCGCAGACGCGGTGTTCAGCGTGCACGAGACACTCGACGAGGCACTCCAGGAGTAGCCGGGCGGGGGAGGGGGGCAAGCTGCATGAGAGGGATCAGCCGGTTCGCAGACGCATTGGTCACGCGGGAGGCGTGTTCCCGGAGATCGACCGGGCAGAAGAACGTTCGGACCCAGCCGGACATCCGTGAGGTGAGGCCAAGATGAGCACCACCCGGCCGTACGCCGCGGGTGACCGCGCTCCCGACGCGGGCGACGGCGAGAGCGGCGCCGAAGCGCGGTCGACCGCACCCGAGCCGGTGCGGCGGCTGGCGCTCTCCGGGGAGAGCGGCATCGTGCCGCGCGCCCGGGACTTCACTCGCCAGGCGCTGCGCGAGTGGGGCTGGCTGCCCGGCTCCACCGCGGACCGCCGGGCCGCCGCCGAGGACGTGCTGCTCGTGGTCTCGGAGCTGGTCACCAACGCGTGCCTGCACGCCGGCGGCCCCGACGAGCTGCGGCTGCTGCGCAGCGGCAAGGCGCTGCGGCTGGAGGTCACCGACGGCGGCCGCGGCGAACCCGCGCCGCGCTCCCCGCACCGCGCGGGGCGCCCCGGCGGCCACGGCATGTTCATCGTGCAGCGGCTCTGCCTGGACTGGGGCGTGGTCCGCGACGGCGACCGCCCGGGCAAGACCGTGTGGGCGGAGCTGGCGGCCCCGCAGTAGCCCCTCCGGCGCGCTGTCGGGCGGTCGGCGGTATCTGTTGCCCACTGCGGGGCCGCCGGGCCGTCAGAAGGGCGGCCAGGCCCCTTCCTGCGGCCGGTCGGGCCGCCGGGCGCGGGTGTGCCCGACGGCCCAACCGTCGGGCTCACCCGTCGAGCTGCCCGATCGTGGCCACCGACGGGCCCCGCTGCGTGCGCAGGGCGGCGGCCGCCGACTCCGCGTCGCGCAGCACCCGTACCGCGTTGTGCCAGGTGAGCTTCGCGATGTCGGTGTCGGACCAGTTGCGGCCGAGCAGTTCGGCGACGAGGTGGGGGTAGCCGGCCACGTCGGCGAGGTCGGTGGGGGTGAACGCGGTGCCGTCGAAGTCGCCGCCGATGCCCAGGTGGTCGATGCCCGCGACCTCGCGCATGTGGTCGAGGTGGTCGGCGACGGTGGCCGAGGTGGCGGCCGGCCGCGGGTGCACCGCTTCGAAGGCGTGCTGCACCGCCATGCCCGCCGGGGTGGTGTCCAGGGGGTGCAGGCCGTGGGCGCGCATGTTCGCGTCCGCTTCCTGGGTCCACTCGATCGCGGCGGGCAGGATGAACTTCGGCACGAAGGTGGCCATCGCCACACCGCCGTTGCCGGGCAGCAGGGCGAGCACGTCGTCGGGGATGTTCCGCGGGTGGTCGCACACCGCGCGCGAGGAGGAGTGCGAGAACAGCACCGGCGCCTGCGCCACCCGCAGCGCGTCGCGCATCGTGTCGGGGGCGACGTGCGAGAGGTCCACCAGCATGCCCAGCCGGTTCATCTCGCGCACCACCTCCTCGCCGAAGGCGGTCAGGCCGTGCGCGGCGGGCTCGTCGGTCGCCGAGTCCGCCCACGGGGTGTTGTCGTTGTGGGTGAGCGTCATGTAGCGCACCCCCAGCGCGTACAGGGCGCGCAGCGCGGCCAGCGAGCAGTCGATGGAGTGCCCGCCCTCGGCACCCATCAGGGACGCGATCCGGCCCGAGGCGCGTGCCGCCTCCATGTCGTCGGCGGTGGTCGCCAGCAGCAGGTCGTCGGGGTGGCGCTCGGCCAGCCGGCGCACCACGTCGACCTGTTCGAGGGTCGCGGTCAGCGCGGCGCCGCCCTTGAGCGACACCGACACGTAGACCGACCAGAACTGCGCGCCCACCCCGCCGGCCCGCAGCCGCGGCAGGTCGGTGTGGGTGCGGGCGCTCTGATCGGCGGTGAGGTCGAACCGGTCCAGGTCGTACGCGACCTGCTCGCGCAGCGCCCACGGCAGGTCGTTGTGGCCGTCCACCACGGGGTGGGCGGCCAGCAGGTCACGGGCGCGGTCGAGGCGGCGGTCCACAGGGGCTCCAAGTGCGTTGCGGGGGTGCGCGCCCACCGGGCACGCACCCCTCGACGGGCGGCGGTCCGCGGCGGCTACCGGGCGAAGCCGAAGCCCGCGGTCCCCTTCACCTTCGCACGCAGCCGGTCGCCCTTCTCCGTGGCCTGCTCGGTCAGCGACGTCTGGAACTCGGTCATCCGCGCGCGCAGCTCCGCGTCATGGGCGGCCAGGATGCGTACGGCCAGCAGCCCGGCGTTGCGCGCACCGGCCACCGACACCGTGGCGACGGGCACGCCCGCGGGCATCTGCACGATCGACAGCAAGGAGTCCATGCCGTCCAGGTACTTCAGCGGCACCGGCACCCCGATCACCGGCAGCGGGGTGACCGCGGCCAGCATCCCCGGCAGGTGGGCGGCGCCGCCCGCGCCCGCGATCAGCGCCTTCAGGCCGCGGTCGGCGGCCTGCTCACCGTAGGCGACCATCTGGTGCACCATCCGGTGCGCGGAGACCACGTCGACCTCGTAGGGCACCGAGAACTCGTCCAGGGCCTCGGCCGCGGCCTCCATCACCGGCCAGTCGGAGTCGGAGCCCATCACGATGCCGACGGCGGGGGACGGCGCTTCACTCATCGATGGTTCCTCGCAGGTAGCCGGCCGCGTGGTCGGCGCGCTCGCGCACGTCGGCCAGGTCGTCGCCGTAGGTGTTCACGTGGCCGACCTTGCGGCCGGGCTTCACGTCCTTGCCGTACATGTGGATCTTCAGGCCCGGGTCGCGCGCCATGCAGTGCAGGTACGCCGGGTACATGTCGGGGTAGTCGCCGCCCAGGACGTTGGCCATCACCGTCCAGGGCGCGCGGGGGCGCGGGTCGCCGAGCGGCAGGTCGAGCACGGCGCGCAGGTGGTTGGCGAACTGCGAGGTGACCGCGCCGTCCATGGTCCAGTGGCCGCTGTTGTGCGGGCGCATGGCGAGTTCGTTGACGAGCACCTCGGAGCTGCCGTCCGGGCGGCGCACCTCGAACAGCTCGACCGCCAGGTGCCCGACCACACCCAGTTCGGCGGCGACGGTCAGCGCCAGCTGCTGCGCGGCGGCGGACAGCACGTCCGGCAGCCCGGGCGCCGGCGCGATCACGGTGTCGCACACGCCGTTCACCTGGATCGACTCGACCACCGGGTAGGCGACCGCCTGGCCGTGCGGCGAGCGCACCACGTTGGCGGCCAGCTCGCGGACGAAGTCCACCTTCTCCTCGGCGAGCACCGGCACCCCGGCCTTGAACGGCTCGGCGGCCTCCGCCTCGGAGCGGACGACCCACACGCCCTTGCCGTCGTATCCGCCGCGGGCGGTCTTCAACACCACGGGGAAGCCGTCGCCCTCGGCGGCGAAGCGCACCACGTCGGCGGGGTCGGCCACGACCCTGTTGCGCGGGCAGGGCACGCCGATCTCGGCGAGGCGGCGGCGCATGACCGCCTTGTCCTGGGCGTGCACCAGGGCGTCGGGCCCGGGCCGCACCGCGATGCCGTCCGACTCCAGGGCGCGCAGGTGCTCGGTGGGCACGTGCTCGTGGTCGAAGGTGATCACGTCGCAGCCCGCGGCGAAGGCACGCAGAGTGTCCAGATCCCGGTAGTCGCCGACGGTCACGTCGGACACGACCTGGGCGGCGGAGTCCTGCGGGGTGTCGCTGAGCAGGCGGAAGCGGATGCCGAGGGGGATGCCGGCTTCGTGGGTCATACGGGCGAGCTGGCCGCCGCCGACCATGCCGACTACGGGAAATGTCACGGTGAGGGTCCTGCCGGTGGTACGGGGGCTGGGTGCTGTCCAGGATATCCGCCGGCCGCCGGACGGAACTCACGGCCTTCGCAGGCCGTCTTCCTCCCCGAGGCAGCTAGGCTGTGGTCGAACCGTCGCCATCCGGCGCCCCGATCCCACCAGGAAGCCGAGTCCCCAGACCCCGACAGAACCAGGCCCAGCGACATCATGAGCGGACTGCGCGCACTGCGATCGAAGCTTGCCCTGATCTACCGCGAGATCGCCAAGTTCGGCGCGGTCGGCGCGGCGGGTGTGCTCGTCAACATCGGCGTGTTCAACCTGGTCCGGCACAACACGGGGTTGCAGACGGTACGCGCCAGCATCGTGGCCACCATGGTGTCGATCGTCTTCAACTACGTCGGCTTCCGGTACTTCACCTACCGCGACCGGGACCGGGCGGGCCGCACCAAGGAGCTCAGCCTCTTCCTGTTCTTCAGCATCATCGGCCTGGTGATCGAGAACGGCGTGCTCTACGCGGCGACGTACGGCTTCGGCTGGGACACCCAGTTGCAGAGCAACGTGTTCAAGTTCGCCGGTATCGGGGTGGCCACCCTGTTCCGCTTCTGGTCCTACCGCACCTGGGTGTTCCGGCGGCTGCCGGCCCGCGAGGCGGTGGAGCAGGCGGAGTCGTTCCTCACCGCGGCCGGGCCCGCGAAGCGGGACAAGGTCGGCAAGCAGAAGCGGGCGGCCGCCGACCGGATCGGCTAGGGTCCCGCGATCGCCGCACCGAACCCCCCGGGCCGCCGCCTGCCCCAGCGCCTCAGCTGATGACCTCCTGGCGCGGTGGCGGCGGGGTGATCTCCTGGGCGAGGAAGAGGGCGAAGACCGGTGGCCGCTGCTGGAGCAGTTCCAGCCGCCCGCCGTCCGCCTCGGCGAGGTCGCGGGCCACCGCGAGGCCGAGCCCGGTGGAGTTGCGGCCGCTGACGGTCCGCTCGAAGACCCTGGCGCCCAGGTCCGGCGGCACCCCGGAGCCGTCGTCCGACACCTCCACCACGGCCTGGTTGCCGGTCACCCGGGTGTGCAGGGCGAGGGTGCCGGCGCCGTGCATCAGCGAGTTCTCGATCAGGGTGGCGAGCACCTGGGCGACCGCGCCCGGGGTGCCGACCGCGCGCAGCCCGCGGGTGCCGGACAGCTCCACGGCGCGCCCTTCGTTCTGGTAGGCCGGCCGCCACTCCTCGACCTGCTGCCGGATCACCTCGTCGAGTTCGAAGTCGACCGCGGAACCGCTGCGCGGGTCGCGTGAGTTGGTCAGCAGCCGCTGCACGACGTCGGTGAGGCGCTCGACCTGGCCCAGCGCGATCGCCGCCTCCTCCTTCACCGCCTCGTGGTCGTCGGCGCTGTCCATGATCTCCTCCAGCCGCATGGACAGCGCGGTCAGCGGGGTGCGCAGCTGGTGGGAGGCGTCGGCGGCGAGCCGGCGTTCCGCGGTGAGCATCCGGCCGATGCGCTCGGCGCTGGCGTCCAGTACGTCCGCGATCCGGTCGAGTTCCGGCACCCCGTAGCGGCGGTGGCGGGGGCGCGGATCGCCCGAGCCGAGGCGCTCGGCGGTCTCCGCGAGGTCGGTGAGCGGGCTGGCCAGCCGCCGTGCCTGGCGCATCGCCAGCACCACCGCGGCCAGCACCGCCAGCAGCGCCACCGCGAGGATCACCAGCAGGGTGCGGCCGATCTGCCGGCTGACGGTGGAGCGCGACTCCTCCACGGTGACGGACTCGCCGTGGTCGCCGCGCTGCGTGGACTTCAGGACCGCGCCCGAGGGCCGGTCGCCGAGGTGCACCTCGGGCCGTCCGGGCACCCGGACGAGCGCGTACCGGTTGTCGGCGATCTGCCGGTCCAGGCCCTTGGCGTCGACCGACTCACCGGCCAGGATGCGGTTCTCCACGATCCCGGTGAGCCGGACCGCCTCGGACTGCACGCCGTCCTGGGCGCTGCTCTGGATGGTCCGCGCCTCCACGATCACCAGGGAGATGCCGAAGACGGCGATCACGACGAGCACCACGGCCAGCGTGGAGGTGATCAGGCGGCGGCGCATCGAGCGGGCGGGTCAGTTCTTCTCGAAGCGGAAGCCGACGCCGCGGACGGTGGCGATGTAGCGCGGGTTGGCCGCGTCGTCGCCGAGCTTCTTGCGCAGCCAGGAGATGTGCATGTCCAGGGTCTTCGTCGACGACCACCAGGTGGTGTCCCACACCTCGCGCATCAGCTGCTCGCGGGTGACCACCCGGCCGGCGTCCCGCACCAGGACCCGCAGCAGGTCGAACTCCTTGGCGGTGAGCTGGAGTTCGTCGTCGCCCATCCAGGCGCGGTGCGACTCGACGTCGATCCGCACCCCGTGCGTGGAGGGCTGGGCGGACTCGGTGGTGCCGCGCCGCAGCAGGGCCCGGACCCGGGCGAGCAGTTCGGCGAGGCGGAACGGCTTGGTGACGTAGTCGTCGGCACCGGCGTCCAGGCCGACCACGGTGTCCACCTCGTCGGCGCGCGCGGTGAGCACCAGGACGGGGAAGGCGTGTCCCTCCGTGCGGATGCGGCGGCACACGTCCAGACCGTCCATGCCGGGCAGGCCCAGGTCGAGCACCACCAGGTCGACCGCGCCGAGCAGCGCGGTCTCCAGCGCGGCGGGTCCGTCCTCGCGCACCTCGACCTCGTACCCCTCGCGGCGCAGGGCGCGTGCGAGCGGTTCCGAGATGGATGCGTCGTCCTCGGCGAGAAGTACGCGGGTCATGGGCTTGATGGTAGTCCGCGCCGGGCCCTGGCGGCCCGGTGGTCCACAGACCCGTGGCGGCGGCCGGTCAGAGCACCTTGCGGCGGATCAGGGCGCTCAGGGTCAGGGCGGCGGGCAGCAGCGGCAGCCACACGGTGACGATCCGGAAGGCGAGCACCGCCGACGCGGCCGCCCCGGTGGGGGCGCCCGCGGCGACCAGGGCGATCGCCAGGGCCGCGTCCACCGAGCCGATGCCGCCGGGGGTGGGCACCAGGGCGGCCGCGCAGGTGGCGGCGAGGTAGGCGAGCGCGACGGGCACCGGCGCGACCGGCAGGTCGAGGGCGCGGGCGACGGCGGCCATCGACACGGCCTGGATCAGCGGGAAGACCAGCGAGCCGCCCCACAGCGCCAGTGCGCGCTCCGGCCGCGCGTGCAGGGTGCGGGCGTCGGCGAGCGCGTCGGTGACGAACCCGGCGGCCGCGCGGCGCAGCGAGCCGGCGAGCACCAGGGTGAGGACGGCCGCGGCGGTCACCGCGGCGGCCGCCGCGGCCAGCAGCAGGAGCCCGTCCCCGTCCGGCAGCAGGCCCTTGGCGTGCAGGGCGTGCGGATTGGCGGCGAGCAGCACCAGCAGCAGGCCCACGCGGCAGCAGGACTCGGCGAGCGAGTACAGCGCGAGGGCGGCCGTCGCGCGGGCCAGCGGCACCCCGTTGACGCGCAGGAACCGCAGGTTGACCGCGCTGGCGCCGAGCCCGGCGGGGGCGAGCTGGCCGGCGGCGGTCGCCGCGAACTGGGTGGCCAGCAGCGGGAGCCGGGGCAGGGGTTCCAGGACGGTGCCCTGGCGGGCGACGGAGTTGGCGGCCCAGCCGAGGCCGGTGCAGGCCAGCGCCGCCAGCAGCCAGCCGGGGTCGGCGGCGACCAGGTCGTGCCCGCCCGACACCATCAAGGAGCGGTGCGCGAGCGCCCACACGCCGACCAGGACGGCCGGCACGAGCCCGGCGGCGGTACGCAGCGGCAGGCGCCGCCACAGGGCCCTGCCGGCCCGTCCGGGCCGGTCCTGGGCCTCCTCCTCGGCGGCGGTGTCCGCGCTGCTCGTGCCGGCCGCGGGCGGGCCGGGCGCCGGGACGCGCGTCCTGCGGCGGACCCTGGCAGGCGTCCGCGGCATCGCACCCGCCCCCCGCCCCGCTCGTCACCGGCCCGGCGCCGGCCGGTCGCCGGCTGCCGGACCCGGCCGGGCGGCCGGGTCCGATCGCAGCATCGCGGGGCCGGGCTACGGCGGGGATACGCCCAGGCCACGGATGGGACACGTCCTGGCGTCGGGCGGGCCGGGCGCCGCGCGGCCGGGTCCTACTGATGTCTGACGGGCGCCGACGAGTGCCCGGTCAGCAGGCGCACAGGCAGAAGGGGTGGCCCGCCGGGTCGGCGTACACCCGCCAGTTGCGCGTGCCGCCCTGGTCGCCCTCGAGCAGGGTCGCGCCCAGGGAGAGGACCTGCTGCTCGGCGGTGTCCATCTGCTCGCGTGGCACCGCGATGTCCAGGTGGAACTGCTGCGGCCGCTCCGGGTCCGGCCAGGCCGGTGCCCTATGGGCGGGGGCGAGCTGGAAGGACAGCCGCTGCCCGTCCTCGCGGTTGAGGTCGACCCAGGTGCTGTCCTCGGCGTCGACGGTGCCGCCGACCAGTTCCGCGTAGAAGGCGGCGAGCGAGGCGGGGTCCGGGCAGTCGAGGACGACAGCGCCGAGGGTGCCGATCATGCGGGCTCCATAAGGTGTCAGGCGGCCCGGGAGCGTTACCTGCTTCCGGTCCTTGCTGGTAACCGTTACCTCATGATGGCGGTATTGGGGTAACGCTGCAAGGCTGATTCGGCAGTAACGTTGCGGGGGTGGAGCAGCCCGGAGACCGCCATGCCGCACCCCAGTCGCTTCGGCTGGTGCAGGACCTGGTCAACACCGTCGACCTGGAGGACGCGGAATCCGACGCGCTGGGCAGCCCGGAGGCGCTGGCGGCATGGGCGCGCGAGCACGGGATCACCGCGGGCGGCGGCTTCGACTGGGCGGGGCTCGACATGGTCCTGACGCTGCGCGAGGCGCTGCGCGACGCCTGCTCCGCGCACGCGGGCACCGACATGGCGCCGGAGGCGGTCGCCGCGCTGGACGGGCTGCTGGCCGCGGCCCCGCTGCGGCTCGCGGTCGATGCGGCGGGCGCCGCCACGGTGGTGCCGGGCCCTACGGACGACGGCGTCGCGGCCCTGACCGCGCAGGTGGCCGCGGCGATCGCGGCGGCCGCCGCGGACGGCACCTGGCACCGTCTGAAGGCGTGCGCGGCCGACACCTGCCGCTGGGCCTACTACGACCGCAGCCCGGCCGGCCGCGGCCGGTGGTGCTCGATGGCGGTCTGCGGCAGCCGGGCGAAGATGCGGGCCTACCGCGGCCGGAAGTGAACGCGGCGGCGCACAGGCCACCCTGACACGCAGTCAGGCGGCGCCTGGGGCGGACGAGGCCGCGTGCCCCGCGTCGTTACGCGTTGGGGCGGCCCATCGCGCGGAAGGTCCAGCCCGCCTTGCGCCACAGCTCCGCGTCGAGCGCGTTGCGCCCGTCGAGGATGTGCAGCTGCCCGGCCACGTCGGCCAGCGCGACCGGGTCCAGGTCGCGGAACTCGCGCCACTCGGTGAGGTGCAGGACGATGTCCGCGCCGCGGACCGCGTCCAGGGCGCTGTCGGCGTACCCCAGGGTCGGGAAGAGCCGCCGGGCGTTGGCCATGCCCTTGGGGTCGTAGACGGTGACCTGGCCGCCCTGGAGGTGGATCTGGCCCGCGACGTTCAGCGCGGGGGAGTCGCGCACGTCGTCGGAGTCGGGCTTGAAGGCGGCGCCGAGCACCGCGATCCGGCGCCCGAGGAAGCTGCCGCCCAGCGCCTCGCGGGCCCACTCCACCATGTGGGTGCGGCGCCGCATGTTGACGGAGTCGACCTCGCGCAGGAAGGTCAGCGCCTGGTCCGCGCCCAGTTCGCCGGCCCGCGCCATGAACGCGCGGATGTCCTTGGGCAGGCAGCCGCCGCCGAAGCCGATCCCGGCGCGCAGGAACTTCTTCCCGATCCGGTCGTCGTGCCCTATGGCCTCGGCGAGCACCGCGACGTCGCCGCCGGCGGCCTCGCACACCTCGGCCATGGCGTTGATGAAGGAGATCTTCGTGGCGAGGAAGGCGTTCGCGGCGGTCTTGACCAGCTCGGAGGTCGGGTAGTCCGCGACGATGAACGGCGTCCCCTCCGCGATCGGCCCGCCGTAGACCTCCCGCAGCAGGGACTCGGCGCGCTCGCTGGCCACGCCGACCACGATCCGGTCCGGGTGCAGGGTGTCCTGCACCGCGAAGCCCTCGCGCAGGAACTCCGGATTCCAGGCCAGCTCGACGCCGTCGCCCGCCGGTGCCAGCTCGCGCAGCATCCCGGCCAGCCGGGCGGCGCTGCCGACCGGCACGGTGGACTTGCCCACCACCAGCGCGGGCCGGCGCAGGTGCGGCGCGAGCAGGCTGACGGCGCTGTCCACGTAGCTCATGTCGCAGGCGTACTCGCCCTGCTTCTGCGGGGTGTTGACGCAGACGAAGTGCACGTCGCCGAAGTCGGCGACCTCCTCCCACGACGTGGTGAAGCGCAGCCGCCCGCTGGAGCCCTCGATCCCGGCCACGTGCTTGGCCAGCAGGTCCTCCAGGCCGGGCTCGTACATCGGCACCCGGCCCTGGGCCAGGGTGGCGATCTTGCTCTCGTCGATGTCGAGGCCGAGCACCTCGAATCCCAGCTCGGCCATGGCGGCGGCATGGGTGGCGCCGAGGTAACCGGTGCCGATGACGGTGAGCTTCAGAGGCATGCGCCGAAGCATAGTCCGGACCGGCTCGGCCGAATCCAGCGTGCGGCGGCGGCCGAGGGGCCACAATGCGTCCATACGGCCACAGGCCAACCGGGGTGGGGGTGCGTCATGGCGTACGAGGCTGGACCGGACGGCACGGGCGAAGATCCGAACGCCTCCTCGGGCCCGGAGCAGGCACCCTCCGAACCCGCACCCTCAGACCCCCGAGGCCGGCCCGCCGAGCCCGACCCCGCACCCATGGACCCCCAAGGCGGGTCTGCCGAGCCCAGCCCCGAAGACCCCGCACCCAAGGACCCCGCACCCAAGGGCCCCGGCCCCGAGGACCCCGCGCCCGACCGGCGGGCGCGGCGGCGGCGCCGAACCCGCCGGGTGCTCTACGCCGCCCTGAGTCTGCTGTGCGTCGGCGCCCTGCTGATCGTCGGCACCGGCTACTGGGCCTACCACCACTACACCGGCCGGGTGCAGCGCATCCCCAACGCCTTCCCCACCGACGTGCCGCAGTCCGCGGTGCCGCAGCCGTCCCGCAGCGGCAGCCAGACGTTCCTGCTCGTCGGCCTGGACGCGCGGTCCGACCTGCCCACCACCGGCAAGGGCGCCAAGGCGCCCGAGTGGAAGCCGGGAGCCCAGCGCAGCGACACGATGATGCTGGTGCACATCCCCGCCGACCACAAGAACGCCTACGTCGTCTCGCTGCCCCGCGACTCCTGGGTGGACGTCCCCGGCCACGGCAGGGCCAAGCTGAACGCGGCCTTCTCCTGGGGCGGCCCGCCGCTGCTGATCGACACGGTGCAGCGCCTGACGAAGGTGCGGATCGACCACCTGATGGTGATCGACTGGAGCGGCTTCAAGAAGCTCACGGACGCGATCGGCGGGGTGGACATCACCGTCGACAAGACCGTCTCGCGGCGCAACGGCCCCGGCGGCGTGTGGACCGCGGGCACCCACCACATGGACGGCGCCGAGGCGCTGGACTACGTCCGCGAGCGCTACGGGCTGCCGCGCGGCGACCTCGACCGCACCCACCGCCAGCAGAACTTCCTGCGCGCCGTGCTCGGCAAGCTGCTGTCCACCGGCACCTTCACCAACCCGCTGAAGCTCAAGCGCACCCTCGACCAGGTCACTTCGGTGGTCAGCTTCGACGACCGGCTGACCGACGGCGACCTGCGCGACCTGGTGTGGCACCTGCGCGGGGTGCGGTCGAAGGACATGGCGTTCATGAACGCGCCGGTCGCGGGCTTCGACACCGTCGACAAGCAGTCGGTGGTGCTGCTGGACGCCAACGCCTCGGACGAGCTGTGGGAGGCGATGCGCAACGACACCATGGCGCACTACCTGGCGACCACCGACGGCGTCGACACCCTGGGCAAGAACGTGTCGTGATCGGCGCGGCCCGGTGTCGCCAACGTCACGCGGGGGAAAGATCACAGGCGCGGGCCCGTTGGCACCCGCCGCCCCGCAACCGTAGGGTTGCGGAGTTACTGAACGGTAGCAAACACTCGGGAGTGAGACTTCATGGCCGCAGCCGACTTCGACCTGTTCCGGACCTCTGAGGAGCACGAGATGCTCCGCGACGCCGTCCGGTCGCTCGCCGAGGCCAAGATCGCCCCCTTCGCCGCCGAGGTCGACGAGCAGTCGCGCTTCCCCCAGGAGGCGCGCGACGCCCTGGAGGCCAACGACCTGCACGCCATCCACGTACCCGAGGCGTACGACGGCTCCGGCGCCGACGCGCTGTCCACCGTGATCGTGATCGAGGAGGTGGCGCGGGTCTGCGCGTCGTCCTCCCTCATCCCGGCGGTCAACAAGCTGGGCTCGCTGCCGGTCCAGCTGTCCGGCTCCGAGGAGTTGAAGGCGAAGTACCTCGGCGCGCTGGCCCGCAAGGAGGGCATGTTCTCCTACGCGCTGTCGGAGCCGGACGCCGGTTCCGACGCCGCGGGCATGAAGACCCGCGCGGTGCGCGACGGCGACACCTACGTCCTCAACGGCGTCAAGCGCTGGATCACCAACGCCGGCGTCTCGGAGTACTACACGGTGATGGCCGTGACCGACCCCGAGAAGCGGTCGAAGGGCATCTCGGCGTTCGTGGTCGAGAAGGGCGACGAGGGCGTCTCCTTCGGCGCGCCCGAGAAGAAGCTCGGCATCAAGGGGTCCCCGACCCGCGAGGTCTACTTCGACAACGTCCGCATCCCCGCGAGCCGGATGATCGGCGAGGAGGGCACCGGCTTCGCCACCGCGATGAAGACCCTGGACCACACCCGCGTCACCATCGCCGCCCAGGCGCTCGGCATCGCCCAGGGCGCGCTGGACTACGCCAAGGGATACGTCCAGGAGCGCAAGCAGTTCGGCAAGGCCATCGCCGACTTCCAGGGCATCCAGTTCATGCTGGCCGACATGGCGATGAAGCTGGAGGCCGCCCGGCAGATCACCTACGCCGCCGCCGCCAGGTCCGAGCGCTCCGACGCCGACCTGACGTTCTTCGGCGCCGCCGCCAAGTGCTACGCCTCCGACGCGGCCATGGAGATCACCACCGACGCCGTCCAGCTCCTCGGCGGCTACGGCTACACCCGGGACTACCCGCTGGAGCGCATGATGCGCGACGCCAAGATCACCCAGATCTACGAGGGCACCAACCAGGTCCAGCGGATCGTGATGGCCCGTCAGCTCCTCAAGGGCTGAGCCCGCCGGCAGGAGTGGGCGCCACCGCGGGCCCGGCCGTTCCCGGCCGGGCCCGTGTGCAATTGCCGCCGGACCGGCGGGTGCGCTCGCGGGCGCGGCGGCCCGCCGGGCGGTGCGCGCGTAGGACGCCGTCGAGGGGTGCCGGGGTTCCCCGCGTCTCAACTCTGTAATAAACCCACACGGGGTCGCGACGGTTTGTGTGAACTTTGTGCACGTGGACAGGTTTAGCGGTCGATTTGCGACCAATTGACAAGCGGTTGCGGTCGCTTGTAGAGCTGTGTGGGCCATTGGCGGTGACCGGGGGGTCACTGTGTCACATGCCTGATGGCCATCCGCACTTCTGCTCCGATTTCTGTGAAGGGCAAACGTGTCCATATCCTCCCGCCGCACCTCCCTGACGGTGCGTTACGTAGGCGTTGCCTCCGCCGCAGTCGCGCTCGCGCTCGGCGTCGCAGGCACCGCGTCAGCCTGCAACATCAAGGACTTCTCGTTCACCGGCTCCGCCACCTGCGACCAGCAGAGCGGCAACGGCGTCATCACCGTGCACGACACCGACCGCACCCGTCCGGTCACGATCACGGTCAAGGACGGCAGCGGCAAGCAGGTCGCCCAGCAGAAGTACACCGACAGCGGTGACTTCACCATCTCGGTGCCGTGGTCCGCGGGCGCGCACTACCAGGTGCTCGCGTCCGTCCAGGGGTACTTCGACAACCAGTCGGTGGCCAACGGCGTCACCCTGCCGAACACCGAGTGCGGCGCGTCGGCGCCCACCTCGCCCGCCTCCCCGTCGGCGCCCGCGACCGCTCCCTCGGCCTCGCCCTCCACCTCGCCGTCGACGTCGGCCTCTTCCCCGGCGGCGTCCGACAGCCCGAGCGCCGTGGCGAGCACGTCCGTCGCCGCGGTGGCCGACACCAGTTCCCCGTCGCCGAGCGGCAACCTCGCCGAGACCGGTGGCGGTAGCAACACCGGGATGATCGCGGGCATCGCGGGCGCCCTGGTCGTCGTGGGCGGCGGCGCCGTCTTCGGTCTGCGCCGGCGCAGCGCTTCCGCGCGCCACTGATCCGAAGTCCGGTCACGGGTTCGTCCCAAGGACGCTCCGTGCATGTCCCCGACACGTTCGAGGGCGATACGCTGCGACGCCGCCGCCGGTCCGCCGGCGGCGGCGTCTTCGCATGTCAGCACGTCGAACACAATGGGGGTACGTCCATGGCCATTCGCAAGTCCACCATGCAGGAGCAGGTGGCGCAGGCCATCGCGCAGATCAACCCGGCCGACCGGCCGATCGCCACGATCCACGTCCAGACCGGCCCGAGCCCGTGGTTCATCGCGGCCATCGGCGCCATGGGGACGCTGTTCGTGAAGTACTACTTCGTCACGGTCACCGAGCAGGCCGTGGTCTTCCACAAGGCGGGCCGGATGAGCGCCCGTCCCAAGGAGCTGGTCGCCGCGATACCGCGGCAGGAGGCCGCCCGCCTCATCAGCGAGGTCCACCGCAACACCATGTGGAGCTCGCTGAAGTTCCAGCTGCCCGGCCAGCAGAAGCCGACCCGGCTGAACGTCGCCCGCTACTGGCGCAACGAACTGGACCAGTGGGTGCCCGCGGCCACCGGGATGCGCGCCGCGTGACGCACGGCAGCGGCCCCGGTACCCCCTCTCTGGCTCAAGGGGCCGGGGCCGCTGCCTGTGGGACTCCCGTACGAGGCGGGGCGCCGGTCAGCCGGTGGTGGTGCCGACGTCGACCTTCTCGTCCTGCTGGAGCTCGCCGAAGAGCTGCTTGGACTTCGTCTTGTCCCACAGCACCGAGTCGCCGTCGCCGGTCTGGTAGTTGGCGTTGGCTATCGGCACCGTCAGCTGCTTGCCGTCGCCGCCGCTGACGCCCTTCATCGCGAAGAACATGTGCGTCAGGTCGAGCAGGCTCATGTTCTTGTCCACCACCAGGGTGTCCAGACCCGAGCCGATCACCGGGTAGAGCTTGAACGGGTTCAGGATGGTGGACGGCGACGCCGCCTGGTGCGCCAGCGTGGACAGGAACTGCTGCTGGTGCTTCATGCGCCCCAGGTCCTGGTCCGCCTCCTGGTGCCGCTCGCGGACGTAGGCGAGGGACTCCTTGCCGTTGACCTTCTGGCAGCCCTTCTGCAAGTCAGCGCCCGACGCCTTGTCCTTCAGCGGCGCGTCCAGGCACAGCCGCACCCCGCCCAGGGCGTCGACCAGGTTCACGAAGCCGGAGAAGCCGATCTCCGCGTAGTGGTCGATGTGGATGCCCGTGTTGTACTCCACGGTGCGGGTCAGCAGCTCGGGGCCGCCGTCCGCGTACGACTTGTTGAGCTTGTGCGTGGAGGCCGGGTACTGCTTCTTCGTCTCCTTGCCGTAGAACGACGGGATCGTCACGTAGGAGTCGCGCGGCAGGCTCAGCATCGTGGTGCCGTTGCTGCCGGTGTGCAGGATCATCATCGAGTCGGTGCGCTGCCCGGAGTCGGAGCCGGTGTGCAGCTCCTTCTCCTGGGCCGCGGTCAGGCCCTCGCGGCTGTCGGAGCCCACGATCAGGTAGTTGGTGCCCTTGCCCTTGGCAGGAGCGCCCGCCTCCTTGTTGATCGCGCTCAGGTCCACCTCGCGGCGCACCTTGGAGTCGGCCCAGAAGTACGTGGAGACGGACACCACGAGCAGCACCACGACCAGGCCGAGCGCGGTGTAGCCGATCTTCCTGCGGGTGCTCCAGCGCGGCCCGCGCGGCCCCCGGCCGCCCGGTCCACCCGTGCTCGGCGGCCCGTAGCCGCCGGAGCCGGCGCCGGCGCCAGGCTGCGGGCCCGGCTGCGGCCGCCGTGCCTGCTGCGGCGGGACACCGCCGTGGGCGGCGGCTCGACGCGGCGACAGTTC
Source organism: Actinacidiphila sp. bgisy145 (assembly GCF_057708125.1). Classification (NCBI taxonomy): domain Bacteria; kingdom Bacillati; phylum Actinomycetota; class Actinomycetes; order Kitasatosporales; family Streptomycetaceae; genus Actinacidiphila; species Actinacidiphila sp. bgisy145. Next base: position 31,027 of record NZ_JBYIRL010000035.1, on the reverse strand, counting down.
AGGGGGCAGCGGCGGCTCGGAGAGCCTGCGCTGCTCGGTGTCATCGCTCCAACCGTTCATGCCCGCCAGTGTGCCCGGCCCCGGCGCGGGACCGGCAATCACCGGCGGTTCTGTGGCAGACCCGATGCATTCGGCCACCGGCCGTAGCGCTCCCGCGACAGAAGGGCACACGACCGCGACAGTCTTCACCACCGGCATACAGTTGACGGCGTGATCGACTCATCCGCGCCGGAACCCCTGCCCACCCCGCAGGTCCCGGTCCTCCCGGGGAAGCCCACCTCCGCCTCCCGCATCACGCTCTCCCACATCATGAGCGCGCACGACACCAACCTGCTGGGCACCGTCCACGGCGGCGTGGTGATGAAACTGGTGGACGACGCGGCCGGCGCCGTCGCGGGCCGCCACTCCGAGGGGCCGGCGGTGACCGGCGCCATGGACGAGATGGCCTTCCTCGCCCCGGTCCGGGTCGGCGACCTGCTCCAGGTGGAGGCCCAGGTGAACTGGACCGGCAAGACGTCCATGGAGGTCGGCGTCCGGGTCGTCGCCGAACGCTGGAACAAGGCCGGCCCCGGTGAGCAGGTCGCGACCGCCTACCTGGTCTTCGTGGCCGTCGACGCCGAGGGCAAGCCGCGCCCGGTGCCGCCGCTGATCTGCGAGAACGACCGGGACCGGCGCCGCTGGCAGGAGGCCCAGATCCGCCGCACCCACCGGCTGGCCCGCCGCCGCGCGATCCTGGAGCTGCGCCGCGAGCGCGCCGCGGAGGGCCTGGACGGCTGAGTCAACAGCCCACCGGGTCGGCGCTCTGACCCGATCCCGCGGCCTGCGGTGCCGGCTGTGTGGAGGCGGCCGGCTGCGGCGCCAGCGTGGTCACCGGCCGCACCGTACGGCCCTTGAAGTCCATGCCGAGGGTGACCTGCATCACCGGGCCCCGGCCCTTGTCCGGCACCAGCCGCGCCCCGGGCAGCGCGGCGGCCAGCGTCTTCACCGAGCGGTCCCACCGGGGGTCGTAGCGGATGGTGGTCTGCGCGGGGTGGCCGTCGGCGGTGGTGGCCAGCCCCGGGGTGACGAAACCGGTCGCGCGCAGGGCCCGCTGCACGCTGCCGGCCAAGCCGCTGACGCCGGTGGCGTTGGCGACGGTGACGCTGATCCCACCGGGGGCGACGTCGACCTTGACGGCCTTGGGGGAGGAGGAGCCCGCGGCGGACCCGTTCGCGCCGCCGGTCCCGGCGGAGGCGACGGTCCCGGTGGGCCGCGGCGCCGCGGACGGCTGCCGGGCCCCGGCGCGGTCCGCGGTCAGCGGCTGGTCGGCGCGGACCGCGGCCCACAGCTTCCCGGCCTTCGCGGTGTCCCACTTCACGGTGGAGCCGACCCCCGGCACGTGGTAGCTCAGATCGCTCAGCGGCACCGAGGCGTACTCCGACGACTTGGAGCTGAAGCCCTTCATGCTGCGGGCCAGCGAGATCAGGTCGGTCGGCCGCAACCCCTCGTCGGCGCGGACCGAGCCGAGCACGGTGCCGGCCACCTTCTCCAGCCGCATCGGGTTGGCCAGGGTGCCGCCCGAGGTGATCTTGTGGATGACCTGGGAGACGAACTGCTGCTGGCGCCGCATCCGCCCGAGGTCGGAGTCGGCGTCGATGTGCCGGGAGCGTACGTACTGAAGGGCCTGGCCGCCGTTGAGCGTGGTGGTGCCCACCGGCAGGTTCAGCCCGCTGTAGGAGTCCTTCAACGGGCGGGTGGTACACACCGGGACCCCGCCGAGCACGTCCACGGTCTTCATGAAGCTGACGAAGTCGACTTCCAGGTAGTGGTCGATGTGCACCCCGGTCAGCTTCTCGACCGTGCTGACGGTGAGCTTGGGGCCGCCGTCGGCGTACGCCTCGTTGATCTTCGCCGGGTGCGTCGGGACCAGCGGCCTGCCGCCCGCCGAGGTGGCGGTGGCGGTCGCCGCGGCCTTCCCGGCGCCCTGCCCCCGCTTCGCCAGGACGGCGGCCGGGCCCACGTCCGGCAGCTGTACGTAGGTGTCGCGCGGGATGGACACCACGCTCGCCCGGTCCCGGTCCTGCGAGAGGTGCACCAGCATGATCGTGTCGGTGCAGTGGCAGGGCGCTCCGCCCAGGTGGTACTGCTTCTTCTCCTGCGGGTCCAGCCCGTCCCGGCCGTCGGTGCCGACCAGCAGGAAGTTGGTGCCCTTGCTGCCGCCCGGCCGGTTCTGGATGCCGCCGAAGGCGTCCACCCGGTTGATCGCGCCGTTCAGCCCGGCCACCATCGCGTGGCCGACCCCGCTGGCGGTGATCACCAGCAGCGCCACCCCGCCCGCGATCCTGGTGCTCAGCCGCACCGGCGGCCTGCGCCGCGGCCGCCGCGGGCCCGCGGGCTGCGCGGCGGCCCTCCTCGTACCCGCCGGAACCCGCCCCGCCGGGCCGCGCCCCTGCCCGGTGGCCGGCGCCGGCGTCGGCGCCGGGACCGCGGCGCTGCGGCGGACACCGGACGGCGACTGGCGGCTTCGGGTGGGCGGCACGGGCGACCTCCGAACAGTTGCGGTGCGGCCGTCGCGACGGGGGCGCCGCCGGCGCGCTGCGACCCGGTTGGCCGCCTGAAGACCCGATCAGGCTAGAGACAAATAGGACTGTCAGTCTTCACCCCACGCGCTGGTGTCCCCCGTTAGCGGTAACGTTTGCCGGAATGAACGCCGTCACCCCCGCCGCGCTCCCGGCCGTCTCCGTGATCATGCCGGTGCTCGACGAGGAGCGCCATCTGCGCAACTCCGTCCGGCACATCCTGGCGCAGGACTACCCGGGCGAGCTCGAGGTCGTCATCGCGCTCGGCCCGTCCACGGACCGGACCGACGCGATCGCCGCGGAGCTGGTCGCCGAGGACCCGCGGGTCCACACCGTGCCCAACCCCACCGGCCGCACCCCCGCCGCCCTCAACGCGGCGATCAAGGCGTCCCGGCACCCGGTCGTGGTCCGCGTCGACGGCCACGGCATGCTCTCGCCGGACTACATCGCCACCGCCGTCCGGCTGCTGGACGCCACCGGCGCGGCGAACGTCGGCGGCCTCATGCACGCCGAGGGCGAGAACGACTGGGAGCGGGCGGTGGCCGCCGCCATGACGTCGAAGATCGGCGTCGGCAACGCGGCCTTCCACACCGGCGGCGCGGCGGCCCCCGCCGACACCGTCTACCTCGGCGTCTTCCGCCGCGAGGTGCTGGAGCGGCAGGGCGGCTACAACGAGGAGTTCGTCCGCGCCCAGGACTGGGAGCTGAACTACCGCATCCGCGAGGCCGGCCACCTCATATGGTTCTCGCCCGAACTGCGCGTGTCCTACCGCCCCCGGCCCAGCGTGCGGGCCCTCGCCAAGCAATACAAGGACTACGGCCGCTGGCGCCGGGTGGTGACCCGCTACCACCGCGGCTCGGTGAACCCGCGCTACCTCGCGGCCCCGACCGCCCTGGTCGCCAACGTGGCCGGACTTCTGCTCGGCGGCGGCACCACCCCGTGGGCGCTGCTCGTCCCGGGCGCGTACGTGGCGGGCATCACCCTCGGCTCGCTGCCGGCCGGCCGCGGCCTGCCGATCGGCGCCCGGCTGCGTATCCCGCTCGCGCTGGCCACCATGCACATGTGCTGGGGCTACGGCTTCCTGACCAGCCCGCGGTCGCTGGCCCGCCGGGTCGTCGCCAGCCGCCGGCCCGCCGTGACCGAGCCGGCCCCGGCCCAGCCGGCCGACGTGTAGACCCTCGGCCTTCCCTCAGCGGCGTACGGCGAGGGGCCCACCGGTGCTTAGGTTCCGGTGGGCCCCTCGTGCGTGCCGGTCGGTGAGCCCCCGGGTGCCCGGGGGCTCACGGTCAGAACTGGTAGACCGGCAGGATGTCCATGCAGCCCGTGGTGTCGGCGCCGTTGATGACGTCGGCGTCGTCGGGCACCGAGCCCGCCTTCGGCAGGGTCGCGCTGTAGTCGGTGCCGCTCTTCCAGTCCGAGCCGACGGTCAGGGTGATCGTCTGCACGTCGGAGGAGGCCTTGACGTCGTTCGACGGGATCTTCAGCGCCTTCGCCACCGACAGCGCGTCGGACTTGCTCTGCGCGCCGCCGCTGGAGGGGTAGTTCAGCACGGTGCTCTCGCGCGGCCCGGTGTCCTGGCTGGCCGCCGCCTGGGTGAAGCCCGCGGTGCCCAGCGCCTTGGCGAGTGCGCCGGCGCGGCCCGGGGTGGCGACGCCGTCGGCGCTGCCCGCGGTGCCGTTGACCACGGTGACCGGGATGCTCGCGGGCGCCTGCGCCGCCGGGCCGGTGGTCGCCGAGGGGGTCGGCGTGGCCGACGAGGTGCCGGTCTTCGCCTTGCCGTTGGCGTCCATCGCCACGTCGTTGCGCAGCAGCGACCAGACCGTCGAGGCGCTCGGCGCGGGCAGGTAGTGCGCGTTCGGGTCCTGGGGGTCCTCGATCCGCGGCATGGTCAGCATCGTGATCCGGTTCGGCGGGATCGTCTTGAGCTGCATGCCGAGGTCGTAGAGCTTCTTCGGGGTGCCGATCTCGGAGGACACCTCGAACGCGGACATCGCGGTGGTGGCGATCTTGTTGAGCTTCGCCGGGTCGGTGAAGAGGTTCTGGCCGCGCAGCTTGCGGATCAGTGAGCTCATGTACATGTGCTGCGCCTTCGAGCGGCCCGCGTCGCTGCCGAACGCGTGCCGGGTGCGCAGCCACTGGAGCGCCTGCTGGCCCTTGACGGTGTGGGTGCCCGCGGTCAGGTGCAGGTGCGAGCCGCCGGGCTGGGCCGCGGTCGCGTGGTCGTCGACGTTCTCCTTGACGCAGACGTCGACGCCGCCGACGACGTCGGCCATCTTCACCACGCCCGCGAAGTCGATGGTCAGCCAGTGGTCGATGTAGACGCCGGTGAGGTTCTGCACGGTGGCCAGGGTGCAGCCCGCGCCGCCGCGGCTGAGCGAGGCGTTGATGATGTCGTTCGTCTTCGCGTAGACCTTGTGCGTCTTGGGGTCGGTGCACTCGGGGATGTCCACCCGGGTGTCGCGGGGGATGCTCACCACCGACATGTTGCTGCGGTCGGCCGACAGGTGGGCGATCATGATCACGTCGGCCCGGGCGCCGGTCGCGTCCGCCGCGCCGCCGAGCTTCGCGTCCTCGGGGTCGGAGCGGGTGTCGGAGCCGAGGATCATGATGTTCATCGGGGTCTGGCCCGCGGAGTTCGCCTTGGACTTGGCGACGTTCGTCTTGCCGCTGCTGCGCTCGCCCTTGCGGATCTTGCCGGCGAGGTACTCGTAGTAGCCGTAGGCCGCGCCCGCGGTGCCGAGTACGGCCACCGCGACCACGATGGCCACCCAGCGGAACACCTTGCGCTTGCGGCTCCTGGTCTTGCGCCGCCCGCCGCGCCGGTGCCCGCCGCCGTGACCCGCGGCGCCGGCCGCGGCGCCGGACGGGGTGGGGCTGTCGCCGGAACCGCCGGGGCCGTCGAAGCCGCCGGAGCCGCTGGCACCTCCGGGGTCGCCGGCACCACCCGAGCCGTCGAAATAGCCGGAGCCGCCCGAACGCGGCCCGGGTATCGCGCCGTCGTGGAAGGAGCCCTGGTCCCAGTCCGGGCCGCCGGGGTCGGAAGCAGCCCCGTAGCCGGGCTCTCCCACCCTGCCGTCGCGCATACGGACTCCTCCGCTCACCGGTCCGGCTGGGGCAGCCGTCATCCCGTCTTCGTCGTCTGCTTATCAGACCGTCGTTTCGGATAGTCGTTTCAGACCGTCCATGACCGTCTCCTCAGACCGTCCTTATGTCAGACGGTCGGATGGCGGACATAGTTGCATGCGGGGGGCAGGACATACCGGGCCCGTCATCGCGGTGACGCGGTGGCCTATCCCACGCAGGAGGTGTCGTCCGCCGTGATCGACTTCAGGCCCTTGGGCGGGGTGGTGGGCGGGGCGATCGGCGTGCCCGGTTTGGTGTAGTCCGCGCCCAGGGTGAGCGACATGTACGTCAGCGGCGGCACGTCCTTGGTGCCCTCGATCAGCGCGGACGCGGGCAGGCCCATCATCGCGGCCAGCGAGCGGGCCTGGTCGGCCTGGTTCGGGGCGTAGCGCAGCGTCGTCTTCGCCGCGCGCGTCGCGGAGTCGCCGCCGTTGGCCGAGCGGTTGACGCCCTCGTCGTTCTGGAGCCAGAGGAGCACGTCCTGCGAGGCGCCGAACGAACCGGTGCCGTTGTAGACGGTCACGCGGGTGTTGTGCGGAGTGGCCTTGGCGCCGACCAGCTTGGGGTCCGTCCGGGCGGAGCCGTCCGACAGCGAGATGTCCTGCTTGACCACGCCGAACAGCTGCGTGGACTTCGCCTGGTCGATGACGACGGTGCGGTGCGTGCTGTCGTCCGGGTTCTGCTCGACCGGCAGTTCGGCGAGCGTGAAGTGCTTGCCGGCGACCTTGCCGAACTGGCCGGCCAGGGTGTCGAGCGCGCTGACGCTGCCGATCGGGGTGTCCACGGTCAGCACGCCCGCGGCCGTGGTGGCCAGCGCCTTGAGCTTCTTCGGGTCGGTCAGCGCCGAACCCGAGGTGGCGGTGCGGAACAGCGCGGCCAGGAACTGCTGCTGGACCTGCACCCGGGCCAGGTCGCCGCCCGCGGGCACACCGGACGAGCCGGGCAGTTCCTGTTCCGCGCGCACCAGCGCCAGCGCCTGCGCACCGGCCACCTTCTGCCGGCCCGCGCCCAGCGAGAGCCCGGTCGAGGCGTCGTGCAGCGGCTGCTTCAGGCACATCTCCACACCGCCGAGCGCCGTGGTCAGCCGCTGCACCGCGGCGAAGTCCACCATCACGAAGTGGTCCACGTGCAGCCCGGTGAGCTGGGAGACCAGCCGCATCGCGCAGCCTGCGTCGCGTCCGGCGAGCACCGTGGCGAACCGCTGCCCGCTCGCGCCCTTGACCACGGTGTCGCCCACCGGGCACTCGGGCACGTCGGTGACGAGGTTGGGCGGGATGCTCACCGCGGTGGCGTTGCTGCGGTCGGCCGACAGGTGCAGCAGCACCGCGGTGTCGGCCTGCCCGGTCGCGGCCGCGGTGCCGGACTCGTGGCCGATCCCGGCCCGGCTGTCGGTGCCGAGCATCAGGATGTTCATCTGACCGTTGGCGGAGAAGGAGGAGGTGCCCGCGTTGCCGACGTCCAGGGTGTGCACCACCGCACCGGACTTGTGGAACGCGGCGTAGCCGCCGACCCCGCCCGCGACGACCGCCAGGCCGATGACGCCGGCCGCCCACACCGTCGTCATGCTCCGGTGCTGCTTGGGCTTGCGGCGGCTGGGTGCGGCGGTGGCTCCGGTGGTGCCCGCGGCGCCCGCGGCCCGGGTCCCGCCCGCACGCCGGGAGCCGCGGCCGGCGGCGGCCCGGCGGCTGCCGGGCGGGCGCGGCGCGGCGGGCGGTGGTACGGGACCGGGTGCGGCCGCAGGTGCGGGCTCGGGTGCGGGTTCCGTCGCCGACTCGGCCGGTTCCAGCCGCAGTTGGTAGGTGCCCGTGACCGGGTCGAGCACCCATTGGTCAGCGGGGTCGACGTACTCGGAGCCTTGCGTGTCCACGGTCGCTCGGGACCTCCATCCGCAGTGGCCTTAAGCGCCCTACCTTAGTTCATCGGCCTTTGCCGCAGATGTCTCGGTCGGCCGTCGTTCCCTTGAAGGTCGGAGCGTTCGAAGGGCTGGTCGAAGGGGTGCTCGACGGGGTCGCGGAGCCGGTGGCCGAGGGGCTGTCCGAAGGCGAAGGCGACGCGCTGGCCGTACTGCTCGTACTGCCGCTCGTACCGCTGTCGTCGCTGCTCACCCGCACCGGCTGGTCGGCGCGTATGGCGGCGAAGAGCGTCTCGGCGTCGGGCTGCACCAACTGGTCGCGGTTGCGGTCCTGCACGTAGGGCTCGACGGGCGCGGTGACGAAGTGGATCGAGCCGGCGGGTATCTTCTGGAGGCGCTGCGCCAGCGCGTACAGGTCGCTGAGCGAGTTGAGGCCGGGGTCGGCCGTCAGCGACTTGGTGGCCGCGTCCAGCAGCGGGTACACCTTGCCGGGGTTGAGCAGCACCCCGTTGCTCTGCACCTTCTTGATCAGCGACGCGAGGAAGTCCTGCTGGCGGCTGATCCGTTCGGTGTCGCTGCCGTCGCCGATGCCGTGCCGGACCCGTACGTAGCCCAGCGCCTGTTCGCCGTTGAGCTTGTGCTTGCCCGCGGACAGGTTCAGGTGCGAGTACGTGTCATGGATGGCGACCGGGGTGCACACCTCGACGCCGCCGACCGCGTTCACCATGTTCTTGAAGCCGCTGAAGTCGACGATCAGGTGGTGGTCGACCCGTACGCCGGTCAGCTCCTCGACCGCGCGGATGGTGCAGGCCGCGCCGCCGAACTCGAAGGCCCAGTTGAACTGTTCGAACTTCGCGGCGACCGTGCTGCCGTCGGACTTGGTGCACTTGGGCACGTGCACCATCAGGTCGCGCGGGATGCTCACCGCGGTGGCGTTGCTGCGGTCGGCCGACAGGTGCAGCAGGATCGTGGTGTCCGAGCGCTGGGTGCCGGTGTCCTGGCCGTACTTGTCGTTGCCGCCGCTGCGGCTGTCCGAGCCGATCAGCAGGATGTTCTCGGTCGAGGCCGGGCCCTCGGGCGGGCGCTGCGACGCCTGCGCCTTCAGCTCGTTCTCGGTCACCGTGTCGGTGGTGATGTTGCCGTTGAGGTGCTGGTAGACGTACCAGACGCCGCCGGCGCAGGCGAGCACGAGCACCGAGGTGGCGATGGCGGTGTACTTCAGCCACCGGAAACGGCGCCGGGGCGCGGGGACTTCGGCATCGGAGCCGGGTGCGGCGGATTCGTCGGGCGCGGGTGCGGGTGCTTCGGTGGCTTCGGCGGGCTGGTCGGTTTCGTCGGGCGCGGGTACGGGCGCCTCGGCGGTTTCGGCCTTCACGGGTGCTTCGGCGGATTCGTCGGCTTCCGGCGCTTCGTCCTCCGGGTCCGCGGCGGAGTCGTCCCGCGATGGCTGCGCTGGCGTGGTCACGTCGTGCCCGTCCCTAGGTCAGGGGCCCGGCGGGCGGTGCCGGGCGTCATCCAGTCGCCGGAGGGATCGGACCCGAGTACCCGCGCGGCATTCGTTCAGACAGTCGAAATACCGCAAGGGTTGCCCGGAGCGCGCATTCTGTGCGGGAGTTGAGGAAATTTTCATGCAGGATCGGCACCTGCGTGATCAGTGGTGCTCAGGCGGCGCCCGGTGCGACCGTGCGGGTCACGCGCTCCGCGTCCTTGCGGCGCTCCAGCGCCTCGGCCGGCAGTTGGTCGAGGTGCCGGCACAGGACGACGGAGGCGCCCGCGGCGAGCGGTGCCAGCAGCCCCGCGGCCAGCCCGTGCCAACCGTCGTACGGCAGCCCGGACAGCAGCCGTGAACCCGGCGTCAGCCCCAGCGCCTCGGCCTCGGCGCGGGCCCTGGCCACCACCTCCGCGCCGGTGAGGGTCTCCCCGCCCGGCAGTTCGAGCGCCGGGTCGTCCGGCCCGACCGGCACGTACGGCGCGAACCGGTCGCTCTGGGAGGGCACTTCGACCGCGTAGTCCAGGAACGGCTGCGGCGGCGGCTGAGGGAACCGCCCGCCGAGCGGCCGCAGCGCCATCGCCACCCGCGGGCCGGCGCAGCGCGCGGCCTCCTCCAGGGTGTCCGGGCCGCTCACCACCAGGTCGGCCGCCGCCGGATCGCAGCCGGGCACCGCGACGACGCCGGCGGCGGACGCGGCCACCAGCCACACCGCGGTCTGCCAGTGCGCGGGCAGCAGCAGCGCGACCCGGTCGCCGGGTTCGGCGCCCAGCTCGTCCTGGATCAGGTTCGCCGTCTTCGCCACCCAGTTGGCGAAGGTCGCCACCGACAGCTCGACCCGCTCGCCGGTCGCGTCGTCGTAGAAGGTGATCAACGGGCGGCCCGGGTCGGCGCGCAGCGCGTCGGCGAGCAGTCCGGCGGGGGTCAGTGCGCTGGAGGTCACACGGCCCAGGCTACCTGGGGCGATACACGGACCCGGCCCGGTGCGCCGGTTCGCCGCAGCGGCCGACGTGCTGACGAGTTATCAGGTGGTGGTTTATCGGGTTTACCGCTTATGCCACTATCGTTCCCATGCGAGCACACCCCGCCTCCGCGGCCGGTACAGCCGACCCGACCCGCCGTCCCGCCACCGAGGCGATCCTGCTGGTCGGCGGCAAGGGCACCAGACTGCGCCCGCTCACCGTACACACCCCCAAGCCGATGGTCCCGGCCGCGGGGGTGCCGTTCCTCACCCACCAACTGGCCAGGGCCCGCGCCGCGGGCGTCGAGCACGTGGTGATGGCCACGTCCTACCTGGCCGAGGTCTTCGAGCCGTACTTCGGCGACGGCTCGGCGCTCGGCCTGCACCTGGAGTACGTCACCGAGACCGACCCGCTCGGCACCGGCGGCGCCCTGCGCAACGTCGCCCACCGACTGCACTCCGCGCCCGGCGAACCGGTCCTCGTCTTCAACGGCGACATCCTCACCGGCCTGGACATCGGCGCCCTGGTCGCCGCCCACCGCGCCGGCGGCGCCGACGTGTCGCTGCACCTGACCCGGGTCGAGGACCCGCGCGCCTTCGGGCTGGTGCCCACCGACCCGGACGGCCGGGTCACCGCCTTCCTGGAGAAGCCGCAGACGCCCGAGGAGATCGTCACCGACCAGATCAACGCGGGCGCGTACGTCTTCACCCGCGCCCTGCTCGACGAGATCCCCGCCGGCCGTCCGGTCTCCGTCGAGCGGGAGACCTTCCCCGGACTGCTCGCCGAGGGCGCTCACCTGCACGGCATGGTGGACTCCACGTACTGGCTCGACCTCGGCACCCCGCAGGCGTTCGTCCGCGGCTCCGCCGACCTCGTCCTGGGCCGCGCCCCCTCGCCGGCCGTCCCCGGGCGTCGCGGCGAACGGCTCGTGCTGCCCGGCGCCGAGGTCGCCGAGGACGCCAAGCTCTTCGCCGGCACCTGTGTCGCCGAGGGCGCGGTCATCGGGTCCGGCGCCCTGGTGGAGGGCAGCGCCGTACTGGCCGGCGCGCGGATCGAGCCGGGCGCGGTGGTGCGCGACAGCCTGATCGGGGTCAACGCCCGGGTCGGCAGCCGCGCGGTCCTCGTCGGGGCGGTGGTCGGCGACAACGCGGAGGTCGGCGCCGACAACGAACTGCTCGGCGGCGCCCGCGTGTGGTGCGACGCACGTATCCCGGCGGGGAGCGTGCGGTTCTCCTCCGACCAGTAGGCGGGGGCGGGGGGACCGGGGGCGCGGCGCGGCCCGGGGCCGGGGGGCGGGGGCGCGGTGCGGCCTGGGCCCGGTCGGTCCGGGCCGCCGGGGCTCTGTCAGCGGTGGAGCCGGGGGCTGCGCCGGGGCTGTCAGGGGCGAAGCGGAATCCGTCGGGCGAGGGCGCCGACGAGCCTTCGCAGTCGCCCGCTATACCCTTCCGGGGTGCCCGAAGACACCGCGTCCCCCAGGCCCGCCGCCGCGCAGGCGCCCCCGGGCCGCACCCGCACCTGGGCACCCCCCTTCCCCCTCGACGTGCGCCGCACCCTCATGCCGCTGCGCCGCGGCGGCGGCGACCCCGCCTTCCGGATCACGCCCGACGGCACCGTGTGGCGGGCCAGCCGAACCCCCGCGGGCCCGGCCACCCTGCGCCTGACCGGCAGCCCCGCCGCGATCGAGGGCACCGCCTGGGGCCCGGGAGCGCAGTGGCTGCTCGACGGCCTGCCCGCGCTGCTGGGCGCCGACGACGACCCGTCGGCGTTCGTCCCGCGGCACCGCCTGGTGCACGCCGCGCACCGGCGGCACCCCGGGCTGCGGCTGACCCGCACCGGGCTGGTGCTGGAGTCGCTGATCCCCTCGGTGCTGGAGCAGAAGGTCACCACGATCGAGGCGTACCGCGCCTGGCGGCTGCTGCTGCTCCAGCACGGCGAGGCCGCCCCCGGGCCGCGGGACGCCGGGGCGCCGCCCGGTATGCGGGTCATGCCCGACGCGGCCGGCTGGGCCCGGGTGCCGTCCTGGGACTGGCGCGGCGCCGGCGTGGACAACAAGCGCGCCTCCGCCGTCCTGCGCGCGGTGCGTCTGGGCGGCCGCCTCGACTCCCTGGCCGCCCGCCCCGCCGAGGAGGCCGCGGCTTTGCTCACGACGGTCCCCGGCATCGGCCCGTGGACCGCCGCGGAGACCCTCCAGCGCAGCCACGGCGCCCCCGACGCGGTGACCGTCGGCGACCTGCACCTGCCGCACCACATCGGCTACGCGCTGACCGGCGAACCGCGCTGCGACGACGAGACGATGCTGCGGCTGCTGGCCCCGTACGCCGGGCAGCGGCACCGCGCCGCCCGGCTGATCCTGCTGGCCGCGCCCGCCCCGCCCCGGCGCGCGCCGCGGATGGCGCCGGCCCGGCACCGCTGAAGCGGAACCCGAACCCGAAGCGGAACCCGAACCCGAACCGGAACCCGAACCGGAATCCCGCGGCGCCCGCGGGCGCGGCGCGGGCGCCGGACCGGCCGCCGGCTGACGTGACCGCCGGAGCCCGCGCGGTCAGCGCACCGCGAGGAACGGCTCCGCCGCGCGCTCGGCCCTGGGCGCGGGTGCCGCCGCGGGGTGGCCGACCGCGATGGTGCCCAGCGGGTCCCACGACGGCGGCAGGTCGAGCACCTTGCGCACCACGTCGCGGCAGAACAGCGCGGAGGACACCCACGCCGACCCCAACTGCTCCCCGGCCAGCGCGACCAGGAAGTTCTGCACCCCGGCGCCGCCGGAGACCAGGAACATCTCCCGCTCGGCCGTCGCCCGCCGCTCGTCCGGGTACGTGTGCGCGCCGCCCTCGGTGACCAGGCACGGCACCACCAGATACGGCGCCCTGCGCAGCACCTCGCCGCGCCGCAGCCGCTTGGCGACGCTCGCCTCCGAGAAGCCGTCACCGCGCAGGTCGGCGGCCCACGCGTCCCGCATCGCGTCCAGCAGCCGCAGCCGCGCCTCCGGCGTCTCCAGCAGCACGAACCGCCACGGCGTGGTGTGGTGCGGGGCGGGCGCGGTCACCGCGAGGGCGACGGCGCGCCGCACCGCCGCCGGGTCCACCGGTGCGTCGCTGAACTCCCGCACGGTGCGCCGCAGCGACACCGCTTCCCGTACGGCCTCGGACGTGCCCAGCCGGAACATGTCGCTGGCCGCCGACCGCACCAGGGCCCGGGCCCCGATGTCCTCCGGGTCGTCGGCCCCGTCCGCCTTCTGGGGGCGCAGGACGCGTGCCAGGCCGCGGACCACCGCGACGGGCATCCCGGTGGCCTTGCCCTTGACGAGGTCGCCGGCCGCGGCCAGCTCGTCCGCGGTCGCGGTGATCGTGACGTTCAAGGGGTTGCCGTGGGAGTCCTCGCCGCCCCGCAGGTCGTCCAGCACCTGCACGCCGGCCGCGCCGATCGCCACGTCGGTGAGCCCGGAGCGCCAGGGCCGCCCGAAGGTGTCGGTGACGACGATGCCGACCTGTACGCCCAGCGCGTCCCGCAGCCCCTGCCGGATGCGCCGGGCGGAGGCGTCGGGGTCCTCGGGCAGCAGCAGTACGGTGCCCGCCGGGGTGTTGGACGCGTCGACCCCGGCCGCGGCCATCACGAAGCCGTGCCGGTTCTCCACGATCCGGGTGTTCCCGCGCCGGGCCACCAGCCGCACCGTTTCCGCGTCGATCGCGGCCTCGCGGTCGTCCGCCTCCACCAGCCGCCCTTCGGCCTTGCTGACGATCTTGGACGTGACGACCACCACGTCGCCGTCGGCCAGGGCGACGCCGGTGGCGACGATCAGCTTGGCGATGTCGGCGCCGGGCTGCACCTCGCCGATCCCGGGGACGGCGAACACCTCGTAGCGGGGGGCGGTCGCGGTCATGCCCGCACCTCCTCGGCCAGCGCGAGGGCCTCGCGCGCCATCTGCGTGGTCGCCGCCAGGTCCGTCATGAGCAGGGGCACCGCCCGGCAGCGGATGCCGGCCGCCTCGACCTGCGGGACGGCTCCCGCGTCCACGGTGTCCACCAGCCACCCGTCCAGCAGCCCGCTGCCGTAGTGCGCCGCCACCGCCGCCGCGGTGGACTCCACGCCCACGGCCGCCAGCACCTTGTCGGCCATCCCGCGCACGGGCGCGTCGCCGACGATGGGGGACAGGCCCACCACCGGCACCCCGGCCTCCGCGATCGCCTCGCGCACTCCCGGTACGGCCAGGATGGTGCCGACGCTCACCACCGGGTTCGACGGCGGGAACACGACCAGGTCCGCGCTGCCGATCGCCTCCAGCACCCCAGGGGCGGGCTTCGCGTTCTCCGCGCCGACCGGCACCACCGCGTGCGCGGGCACCGACGCGCGCAGCCGCACCCAGTACTCCTGGAAGTGGACCGCCTTGCGCTCCCCGTCGACCTCCACGAGCACATGGGTCTCGACCCGGTCGTCGGACATCGGGATGAGCCGCACCCCGGGTTGCCAGCGGGCGCACAGCGCCTCGGTGACCGCGCTGAGCGGATAACCCGCACCGATCATCTGGGTGCGGACGATGTGGGTGGCGAAGTCCCGGTCGCCCAGGCCGAACCACTCCGGTCCGACGCCGTAGGCGGCGAGCTCGTCCTTGACCGCGAAGGTCTCGTCTGCCCGCCCCCACCCCTGCTCCTCGTGGATGCCGCCGCCCAGGGTGTACATGACGGTGTCGAGGTCGGGGCAGACCTTCAGCCCGAACAGGTGGATGTCGTCTCCGGTGTTGCCGATGACGGTGATGTCCGCCTCCGGCGCCGCTGCCTTGAGGCCGCGCAGGAAGCGCGCTCCTCCGATACCTCCGGCCAGAACCACGATTCGCATGGCCCCAGTCTGTCAGCCCCGTGACGTGCGGTGCCCGGGCCTCGGGCCGACTACGCCTGCGCGGGTGTAAGGGCGCCCGGGGTGCACGCGTACGGGGTCATCTCGGTCAGCCCGGGGAAGTACACGTGCAGGCTGACGGCGCCGTCCAGCGACTCGTTGGCGACGTCGTGGACGTAACCCGGGGCGAACACGCGCTGGTGACCGGGCGTCAGGACGCGGCGGGTCTCACCGCGGGGGGTCAGCGCGCGCTCGTGCAGGGTGCCGTCCAGGACGGTCAGCACGCCGCTGGAGCGGCCGTGGTCGTGCAGCCCGCTGCCTTGCCCGGGCAGCCAGCTCAACAGCCACACTTCGTAGCCGGGTCCGGTTCGCAGGCGCGCGTACCAACGGGTGGTGGCGTCGTAGCGCACCTGCGGGGCCCACTGCGCGCGGTCGGCGGCGATGGAGCGGGCGAGTCCGGCGAACTCCGCGACGGTGCTGGGGTGTCGGGGCACCGGCGGGAGCAGGTGGGGCAGCTCGAGTGGGTCACCGGCGATCGAGACGTCGGAGTACATGAGGGGTGTGTGTTCCTTGGGGTGCGCATGATGCGGAAAGGTGCCGGCGGCCGTGGCGGCCGGACAGGGGATCAGCGGCAGCGGAAGGAACAACAACAGCTCTGGGCGAGCGCGACGCAGCAGGACTCGGGGCGGCGAGTCCGGAAGGGCGCGTGGTGCTCGGCGTGCATGGGGCCAAGCAAATCGGTTCGAGCGGCGCCCTGTCAACCGAATGTCCGAAATGACCGATTGGTTTCCCCTGATCCGGTGGGCTCCGGTGGTGAAAGGTTTGTGTGTGGAGGGGTGCGGATAGGAGGTGGCGCAACCGTGCAGATCTGATGGGGATCTCCTTTCGGATCTGGGAAAACACGCGGCCCCGGTATGACCTTGTGCTCCTGTGATCGAAATGTGATTCCCGGTGCGTCGCTCGAACGAGTGGAACGCCGCCCGTCACCGCAGCGTCTGGCGTGGTGTGAGCGTTTGGCCGGTGGGGCCACGGTTGACGGATGCGGTCATTCAGGCCGATATCAACACTATCTGTCACTCCTTGGTTCAGCGGAGTGAATAACGGGCTCAATAGCAGATCTCGGCTTGACTGGCCCGGATCGGCACACTTGTAATTTCACTCGTGTCGTTCTGCCGGACCGCCGGACATGACGGCAGGTACCACCACGGGGAACATCACGGGGAAGCACGACAGACAGGGGCGCGCATGACCGAGCAGTTCCAGTTGCTGCTGGCCGAGGAGGCCGACGAGGAACTCGGCTGGCAGGAGCGCGCGCTGTGTGCGCAGACCGACCCCGAATCCTTCTTCCCCGAAAAGGGCGGTTCCACCCGTGAGGCGAAGAAGGTCTGCCTCGCCTGTGAAGTCCGTTCCGACTGCCTTGAGTACGCCCTCGCCAACGACGAGCGCTTCGGCATCTGGGGCGGCCTGTCCGAGCGCGAGCGGCGCCGCCTGAAGAAGGGCGTCGTCTGACCCGCAGCCCCGGCCGGCACCTCGCCGTCCCCCCGGCCGCCGCTTGCCCGCGGCCCCGCATCCGGCCCGTCTCCCGCGCCCTCCGGCACGGCAGGCGGGCCGCTGTTGTGCCTACGCCCGGACGGCCGCGCCGCTGCGAGCCGTTAGTGTGGGGGGCCGTCCGAGATGCATGCCCCGCCGCCGGCGGGTTGATGCGTCCACCGCAGTCCAGCGAACCGGGGCCCGAACCTCGATGTCCGTGAACAGCCCAGCACCGGCCGTCCATCCGTCCGGGACCCCTGAGTTCCCGCACCACGTCGTCACCGCCGTGCTCGTCGCGCACGACGGCGCGCGCTGGCTGCCCAAGGCCCTCCAGGGGCTGCTCGCGCAGGACCGCCCGGTCCAGGACGTCGTCGCCGCCGACACCGGCAGCGCCGACGACTCCGCCCGCCTGCTCGCCGAGTCCCTCGGCGACCAGCGGGTGCTGCACCTCGCCCGCCGCACCGGCTTCGGCGCCGCCGTCGACGAGGCCGTGCGCTCCACCACACCGCTGACCGCGGACGACCTGCCCTACCTCCGGCGCCGCACCAGCGGCTGGGACCCCGTCAACCGCACCTGGAACGACGACGCGTACGACGAACCCGCCCAGCCGCCGGCCGAACCCGTCCAGTGGCTGTGGCTGCTGCACGACGACTGCGAGCCGGAGCCCGGAGCGCTGGCCGCCCTCCTGCGCACCGTCGAGACCTCACCGTCCACCGTGATCGTCGGCCCCAAGCTGCGCAGCTGGTACGACCGCCGCCAACTCCTGGAGACCGGCGTCTCCATCGCCCGCAGCGGGCGCCGCTGGACCGGCCTGGAGCGCCGCGAGCAGGACCAGGGCCAGCACGACCAGGTCCGCCCCGTGCTGTCCGTCTCCTCCGCCGGCATGCTGGTGCGCCGCGACGTGTGGGAGGAACTCGGCGGCTTCGACCGCCGCCTGCCCCTCATGCGCGACGACGTCGACTTCTGCTGGCGCGCCAACGCCGCCGGCCACACCGTCCTGATCGCCCCCGACGCGATCATGCGGCACGCCGAGGCCGCCTCCCGCGAACGCCGTCCCGTCGACTGCGCCGGCCGCTCCGCGGTCAACCCGCACCGCGTCGACAAGGCCGGCGCCGTCTACACCCTCCTGGCCAACACCCGCGGCGCACTGCTGCCCTACGTCATGGTGCGGATAGTCGTCGGCACCCTGCTGCGGACCCTCGCCTACCTCGTCGGCAAGGTGCCCGGCCAGGCCGTCGACGAGATCGTCGGACTGCTCGGCATCCTGCTGCGGCCGGGGCGGGTGCTCGCCGCCCGGCGCCGGCGCGGCAGCGGCGCGGTGGCGCCCTCCGAACTGCGGCCGCTCTTCCCGCCGCCCGGCGCGACCGTCCGCGCCACCGTCGACCAGGTGGTCAGCAACTTCGCCGGCCGCGCCGACGCCTCCACCGCCGCGGCCGGCCGCCATGGCGGCGCCGTCGAGTCCGGGCCCGGCGACGACGACGGCGACTTCCTGGAGGTCGAGCAGTTCGCCCGGCTGAAGCGGATCGCCCGCAAACCCGGCCCCGTGCTCTTCGCCGTCCTGCTCGTCGTCTCCCTGGCCGCCTGCCGCGGCCTGCTCGGCGGCGGCTCGCTGGCCGGCGGCGCCCTGCTCCCCGCCGACCCCGGCGCCTCCGACCTGTGGTCCACCTACGCCGGCTCCTGGCACACGCTCGGCACCGGCGGCACCCAGGCCGCGCCCCCCTACATCGCGGTCCTCGCGCTCTTCGCCACCGTGCTGTTCGGCTCCACCGGCCTGACCCTGACGCTGTTCCTGGTCGCCTCCGTGCCGCTGGCCGGCATCGCCGCCTACTTCGCGTCCCGGCCGCTGGTCGAGTCCCGCCTGCTGCGCGCCTGGGCGTCGGTCGCCTACGCCTTCCTGCCCGCCGCGACCGGCGCCCTGGCCGGCGGCCGCCTCGGCACCGCCGTACTGGCGATCCTGCTGCCGCTCATGGCCCGCGCCGCCGTCTCCGCCGCGGGCCTGCAACTGACCGACTCCGCCATCGAGCGCGGCGCCCGCCCCGGCTGGCGCGCCACCTGGGCACTGGCCCTGATGCTCACCTTCACCACCGCCTTCACGCCCGTCACCTGGCCGATCGCCCTGGTGCTGGCCGCGGGCGCGATCGGCTGGCGCCTGGTGCGCCGCCAGCAGCAGCTCCTGGTGCCGCAACTGCTGCGCGCGGCCGCCCTGGTCGTCACCCCGCTGGTGCTGCTCGCCCCCTGGTCGCTGACCCTGCTCTCCCACCCGGGGCGCATGCTCGAGGAGGCGGGCCTGCCGTACTCCACGAAGACCGCCTCCGGGCTCGACCTGCTCCTGCTCAGCCCCGGCGGTCCCAAGGCGTCCGGCGGCTTCCTGCTGATCGGCGTCGTGCTCGCCGCGCTCGCCGCCCTGATGCGCGGCAGCCGCCGCCCCGCCATCGCCGTCGCCTGGGGCGCCGCCCTGACCGGCATGCTCTTCGCGGTCGTCGAGAACAGCAAGGACTGGGCCGGCCCCGCCACCCTGGTCTACGGCCTCGCGCTGCTGGCCGCCGCCGCGATCGGCGCCGAGGGCGCGAACGAGCGGATCGCCGCCAGTGGTTTCGGCTGGCGCCAGCCGGTCGCCGCCCTGATCGCCTTCGCCGCGGTCGCCGCCCCCCTGCTCGCCGCCTTCACCTGGATGATCGACGGCGCCGACGGCCCGCTCAAGCGCACCGACCCGACGCAGGTGCCCGCCTTCGTCGCGGAGGAGGCCACCACCTCCGACCAGCCCCGCACCCTGGTGATCGGCGGCACCCAGAGCCAGGTCCAGTACGCCATCGTGCGCGGCTCCGGCGTCCGGCTCGGCGACGCCGAACTCGCCGCCGAGGCACCCCACAACCGCGCCCTGGACAAGGTGGTGGCCAACCTCGTCGCGGGCTCGGGCGCCGACCAGGGCAGCCGGCTGGCCGGATACGCCGTGCGGTACGTCCTCGCGCCCAAGGGCGCGCCCAAGGCGTTCGGCAAGGTGCTCGACAGCACCCCGGGCCTGTCCCGGCTCAGCCAGTCCGACGGCACCGAGCTGTGGCAGGTCAACCAGAACGTCTCCCGCATCACCATCACCAGCAAGGGCGCCAAGCCCGTCGGCGTCCCCGCCGGCCGCATCCAGGCGCACACCAAGGTGCCCGCCGGCCCGTCCGGCCGCGTGCTGCGGATCGCCGACACCGCCAACTCGGGATGGCACGCGACCCTCGACGGCACCGCGCTCACCCCGGTCACCGTCGACGGCTGGGCCCAGGGCTTCGACCTGCCCGCCACCGGCGGCCGGCTGGACGTCACCTACAAGGAGCCGCTCACCCACATCGGCTGGCTCGGCATCCAGGCGCTGCTGCTGCTCGTCGTGATCGTGCTGGCGCTGCCGGGCCGCCGCCAGGAGATCGACGACGACCTCCCGGAGGCGGACGGCGTCACCACCGCCGACCTCCCCGGCCAGCCCCTCGGCGAGGGCCGCCGCGCCCGCCGCCTGCAAGCCGCCGCGGAAGCGGAGGCGGCCGAGGCAGCCGCCGCCGGCGCCACCGCGGCGCCGAACGCGCCCTCCGGCACCGAGCCGCCGGACACTGCCGCCGAGCCGCTCGAAGCCGGCATCCCTGCGCCCCGCGAAGAGGCCCAGGAGGCCCAGGACGGCGACTACGAGCAGGCGCCCGCCTATTCGGCCCCCGCCGGCGGGTACGACCCGTACGCGGCCGCTGAGGGCGCCGACGGCTACACCTACCAGGACACGGGCTACCAGGAAGGCGGCTACCAGGAGGGCGGCTACGCCGATCCCGCCTACGCGCAGGCCGCCCCCGGCTGGGAGAGCGCCCCGGCCGCCCAGCAGCCCTACCCGGCCGATCCCGCCGGATACGACCAGCAGGCGTACGGCGACGGCTACGGCTACCCCGCCCAGCCCGGCTACGACCCCTACGCGCCGCCGCAGCCCGCCCCGGACGGTCAGGCCCCCTACGACCAGGGCTACGGCGAGCAGCCCGACCAGGACGAGCAGGGCCGGCCCGGCTACCCCGACCCCGCGCCGTACTACGCAGACGGCGACCAGCGCCGTGATGGGAGCGAGTACCAGTGAACCGCAGCACCCTGTCCCTGGCCGGTGCCGTGGTCGCGCTCGCCGTCCTGACCGGCGCGGCCTCCATGACCGGGGGCGACGACTCCCACGCCGCCACCGCCGGCTCCTCCTCGCGCCTGCCGGTCCAGCGCAGCACCCTGCTGTGCCCGGAGCCGTCGACGTCGGAGTTCGCCGACACCACGTACACGTCCTTCACCCCGACCGGCAGCGGCACCTCCGGCGGCAAGGCCACCCTGGTGCCGGCCACCACGAAGCCCACCGCGCTCAAGCCGCTCACGTCCACCGGCAAGCCCGTCACGTCGAGCACCGACAAGTCGGACTCGCCCGCGCTGATCGGCACCGCGGACGGCGCCGTGGCACCCGGGTGGAGCGTGTCCCAGACGACCGTCGTGAGCGACGGACCCGGCCGCGGCCTGCTCGGCACCTCCTGCGTCGCCCCCGACAGCGAGTTCTGGTTCCCGGGCGCCAGCACCCAGGACGGCCGCCAGGACTACGTGCACCTGGTCAACCCCGACGACACCCCGGCCGTCGTCGACATCGACCTGTACAGCAAGGACGGCCAGCTCAAGGGCTCCACCGGCGACGGCATCACCGTGCCCGCGAACAGCTCCAAGCCGGTGCTGCTGTCCACGCTCATCGCCGACAAGGTGCAGGACCTGACCGTGCACGTCGTCGCCCGCAGCGGCCGGGTCGGCGCCGCCGTGCAGGCCACCGACAACGCGGCGGGCACCGACTGGCTGTCGGCCGCCGCCCAGCCGGCCGGGGACCTCGTCATGCCCGGTATCCCCGCCGACGCCACCGACGTGCGTCTGATCACCTATGTGCCCGGCTCCGATGACGCCGACCTGACGCTGAAGCTCGCCACCCCCAGCGGCTCGATCACCCCGGCAGGCAACGAGACGCTGCACGTCAAGAGCGGCATGACCACCTCCGTCGACCTCGGTGACCTCACCAGGGGCGACGCCGGGTCGCTGATCATCGGTTCGAGCAGCTCGCACGACCCGGTGCCGGTGGTCGCCGGGCTGCGCATCACCCGCGGCAAGGGCAGCGACCAGGAGATCGCCTTCCTGCCCGCGACCGCCCCGATCGACCGGCAGGCATCCATCGCCGACAACCGCAGCAAGGGCTCCACACTCGCCCTGACCGCCACCGGCAAGGACGTCAGCGTCAAGATCACCTCGTCGGCGGGCTCCACGGCGGGTACCTCGGTCAGCAAGACCGTCACCGTCAAGGCGGGCACGACGGTGTCCACGGCCCCGCCGCAGCCCTCCGGCCTCAAGGGCGCCTACGCGGTGACCGTGCAGCGCCTGTCCGGAGGACAGTTGTACGCGTCGCGGATGCTCGCACTGCCCCTGGACGGGGTGCCGATGTTCACGATCCAGCCGATGCCCGACGACCAGGGGCTGGTCGAGGTGCCGCAGGCCGCGGACGACCTGCGCGTCCTGGAACCCTAGGGTCCCCGGCCCCACCGCGTGTCACCCAGCGTCCCGGGGCACCGGCCGCCCTCGCCTCCAGGATGCGAATCCAGGGTGCGAGGGCGGCCGGCTCACTCCTCGCCGTACTTCGGATCGACGTTCTCCGGCGACAGCCCGAGCAGTTCGGCGACCTGCTCCACGACGACCTCGTGCACCAGCAGTGCGCGCTCGTCCCTGCCCTTGGCGCGGATCTCGACCGGGCGCCGGTAGACCACGATCCGGCTCGGCCGGTCCTTGGCCGCGCCGATCAGCCGCCCGAGCGGCACCGGGTCGCCGTCGGACGCCGGGGTGTCCTGCGGCCAGGGCACGTCCTGCACGGCGAACTCCACGTCGGCCAGCTGCGGCCAGCGCCGCTCCAGCCGGTCCGCGGCATCCCGTACCAGGTCGTCGAAGGCGTCGGCCCGGCTGAGCGCGAGCGGCACCTGCGGGGGCGCGATGGGCCCGCGCATGCCGCGGCCGTGCCGGTCGCGGTGCCGCGGCCTGGGCGCGGGCTGGGGCGGGGGTGTGGGGGCCGAGCTGTCCATCATCGTGAGCCTAGCCCCCGACGCGGGCGCGCACAGCAGGGCGTCGCCTGCGTACCGCGCCCTGCCCGCCGTACGGCGCAGCGTCCGGGCAGCCTCCGCACCCCGCCCGCCAGGCGCGCGGCACCCGCCGCCGTGGCTGCTTGGCGCCTCCACCGAGCCGCCGCCGGGTTCGGATCGGGCCACAGAAGTGACGGATATCCGCCACCTGACGTGCTGTGCCGCCCCGCCCGGCGCCGGCGGCCGCGGCGTTACTGTCGGTAGGCGCATTTGCTGCTCCGACGGTAGCCGCAGGTCAGCGTCGTACGTCCGGCGCGGCGGGCGGCAGGGGCCACGAGCGACACGACCGAGTGACCTGGTGGAGAGTCGTCGCGGCCCGCTCAAGAGTGCGGTACCGTCCAACCTCGTGAGCCCTGTACGTCGCTGTTCGCGCACCGCTTGCGGCCGTCCCGCCGTCGCGACACTGACGTACGTCTACGCGGACTCCACGGCCGTCCTCGGCCCGCTGGCCACCTACGCCGAACCCCACTGCTACGACCTGTGCTCGGAGCACTCCGAGCGGCTCACCGCCCCCCGCGGGTGGGAGGTCGTACGCCTGGCCACCGACACCGGTCCGGTCCGCCCCGTCGGCGACGACCTCGAAGCCCTCGCCAACGCGGTCCGGGAAGCGGCCCGCCCGCACCAACGCGGCCCGGGCGGCGCGGCCACCGCGCGCGACATCGACCCCGTGGAGGTCGCCCGGCGCGGGCACCTGCGGGTCCTGCGGTCGCCCGACCAGTAGCCCCGCCGGACCCGCGCGGCGTCTCGGATAGGTTGGTCGCGACCTGACCGCCCGGGACCGTAACGCAGAGGTGTGCAGTGCCCCAATCACCGGGTTCTCCGGCATCCCCCGACCTGTCGCAGATCGTCAAGGCGTACGACGTGCGCGGCGTCGTCCCCGACCAGTGGGACGAGTCGCTCGCCGAGGTCTTCGGCGCCGCCTTCGCCACGGTCACCGGCGCCTCCGCGCTCGTCGTCGGCCACGACATGCGGCCCTCGTCGCCGGGCCTGTCCCACGCCTTCGCGCGCGGGGCCGCCGCAAGGGGCGCGGACGTCACCGAGATCGGCCTGTGCTCCACGGACGAGCTGTACTTCGCCAGCGGCCGGCTGGACCTGCCGGGCGCGATGTTCACCGCGAGCCACAACCCCGCGCGCTACAACGGCATCAAGATGTGCCGGGCGGGTGCCGCGCCCGTCGGCCAGGACACCGGGCTCGCCGAGATCCGCGACCTGGCCGAGCAGTGGTCCGCGACCGGAGCGCCGCCGGCCGTCGCGACTCCAGGCATCATCACGGCGCGCGACGTCCTCGGCGACTACGCCGGGTTCCTGCGCTCGCTGGTCGACCTGTCCGGCATCCGCCCGCTGAAGGTCGTGGTGGACGCGGGGAACGGCATGGGCGGCCACACCGTGCCGACCGTCCTGGACGGCCTGCCGATCGACCTCGTGCCGATGTACTTCGAACTCGACGGCACCTTCCCCAACCACGAGGCCAACCCGCTCGACCCGAAGAACCTCGTAGACCTCCAGGCGAAGGTCCGCGAGACCGGGGCCGACCTCGGGCTCGCCTTCGACGGCGACGCCGACCGCTGCTTCGCGGTCGACGAGCGCGGCGAACCCGTCTCCCCCTCGGCGATCACCGCGCTGGTCGCCGTCCGCGAACTGGCCAAGCACCCGGGCGCCGCCGTCATCCACAACCTGATCACCTCCCGGTCGGTGCCCGAGGTCATCGCCGAACACGGCGGCACCGCGGTCCGCACCCGCGTCGGCCACTCGTTCATCAAGGAGCGGATGGCGCAGACCGGCGCCGTCTTCGGCGGCGAGCACTCCGCGCACTACTACTTCCGCGAGTTCTGGAACGCCGACACCGGCATGCTCGCCGCCCTCCACCTGCTGGCCGCCCTCGGCGCCCAGGACGGCCCGCTGTCCGCCCTCGTCGCGTCCTACGAGCGCTACGCGGGCTCCGGCGAGATCAACAGCACCGTCGCCGACCAGGCCGGGCGCACCGCCGCCGTGCGGGCCGCCTTCGCCGCCGAGGACGGCGTCTCCTTCGACGAACTCGACGGACTGACGGTCTCCACGCCCGCGTGGTGGTTCAACCTGCGCGCGTCCAACACCGAGCCGCTGCTGCGGCTCAACGTGGAAGCGCGCGATGACGCCGAGGTGGGGCGCCTGCGCGACCGGGTGCTCGCCATCGTCCGCGGCTGACGGCCAGGCGAAGGGCCGGGACCCTGCCCGGCCCTTCGGCAGGCGCGGCCCGTGCGGGTTGGTGCGCCGGCGGGCGACGGCCGGCGGGTCGTCCGTTGAGGGGTTGTCCGTTGACGGGTTGTCCACAGGCGGGTCGGCCCCGCCGCCGGGTACGGCGATAGGCTGAACCCGCAGGCCGCAACGGCCCCACACCGCCGCACCCCGCACGGAGGACCACCTTGCCGCTCGTCGAACCCAGCCTCCTGGAGATCCTCGCCTGCCCGGCATGCCACGCGCCCCTGCGCGAGGACGACGCCGCGGCCGAGCTGCTGTGCACGTCCGACGCCTGCGGCCTGGCCTACCCCGTGCGCGACGACATCCCCGTACTGCTCGTCGACGAGGCACGCCGTCCCGCCTGACCCAGGCCGAATCCGCACCCGACCGGGAGGTCGTGTTGTTCGACGAGTCGCTGTTGGAGGACCCCGACGCGCTCGCCCGCGCCGACGCCCACGGGCTGCTGCGCGGCGTCGCCGCGGCCGGAGCACGAGTACGCACCGCCCTGCGGCTCGCCGACGAAGCAGGCCTGGCCGACATGCGCCCCGACGGGCGGCCGCGCGCAGTGCTCCTCGCGGGCAGCGGTCCCGAGGCCGCCGCCGTCGCCGACCTGCTCGCGGCACTCGGCTCCGGGGCGGCCCCGGTCCAACTGCTCACCCCGACCGGCCCCAGACCGGAGCAGGCCCGCTGGACACTGCCCGGCTGGAGCGGCCCGCTCGACCTGCTCCTCCTGCTCAGCGAGCAGGGCACGGAGCAGGGCCTCACCGACCTCGTCGAGCAGGCATACCGCCGCGGCTGCACCGCCGTCGCCGTCGCCCCGGCCAAGACCCCGCTCGCCGAAGCCGTCGGACAGGTCCGCGGCATCGCCCTGCCCTTCGCCGGCCCGGTCGGCGCCGCCGCCGTACCCGCGGCCACCGACACCGGCGCCTTCTGGGCACTGCTCACCCCCGTGCTGGACCTCATCGGCCGGATCGGCCTGATCAGCGCGCCCGGCAGCGCCCTCGACGCCGTCGCCGACCGGCTCGACGAGATCGCCGCCCGCTGCGGACCCGCCGTCGCCACCTACACCAACCCCGCCAAGACCCTCGCCGCCGAACTCGACGGCTCCCTGCCCCTGCTGTGGAGCCAGGGCCCCGTCGCGGCCGCCGCCGCGCGCCGCTTCGGCACCGTCCTCGCCACCCTCGCCGGGCGCCCCGCGCTCGCCGCCGAACTGCCCACCGCCCTCACCGCCCACGGCCCCCTGCAGGCAGGCGCCCACACCCTGGCCGGCGACCCCGACGACTTCTTCCGCGACCGGGTCGAGGACACCGAGACCCTGCGCCTGCGCATCGTCCTGCTCCAAGAAGCCCCCGACCAGCCAGGTTCCGCCGCGCCCGCCGCACGCGAGCAGGCATACGCCCACGACACCCCGCTCAGCGAGATCACCGCTCCCGGCGGCGCCCCGCTGGACACCGCCGCGGAACTCCTCGCCCTCACCGACTTCGCCGCCGCGTACCTGGCCGTCGCCTCGACCGAGAGACCCTGACCGGAATGAACCGCCTCACCAACACCATCCGCCCCTACGCCTGGGGCTCCACCACCGCCATCCCCGAACTCCTCGGCACCCCGCCCACCGGCGAACCCCAAGCCGAGATGTGGATGGGCGCCCACCCCGGCGCACCCTCGCGCATCGACCGCGGCCAAGGCCCCGTCGCCCTCGACACCGTCATCGACGCCGACCCGGCCGCCGAACTCGGCGAAGCCGCCGTCAAGCGCTTCGGACCGCGCCTGCCTTTCCTGTTCAAGGTCCTCGCCGCAGGCGCGCCCCTGTCCGTCCAGGTCCACCCCGACCTCGCCCAGGCCGCCTCCGGATACGCCGACGAGGAAGCCCGCGGGATTCCCCTCGACGCCCCGAACCGCAACTACAAGGACGCCAACCACAAGCCCGAGATGATCGTCGCGCTGTCCCCCTTCGACGGCCTGTGCGGCTTCCGCCATCCCGCCGAGGCCGCGGACCTCATCGACGCGCTCGGCGTCCCCGCCCTGACCCCCTACGTCGACATCCTGCGGGCCCAGCCGGAGGACCAGGCCCTGCGCGAGGTGCTGTCCGCCGTCCTCGGCGCAGAACCCGACGCCATGGCCGAGACCGTACGCGCCGCCACCGAAGCCGCCACCCGCCTGGCGCAGACCCCCGGCTCCGCGCACGCCGCCGCCTACGCCGCCTACGCCAAGGCCGCCCACAGCTTCCCCGGCGACCGCGGCGTCATCGCCGCGATGCTGCTCAACTACGTACGCCTGCAACCCGGCGAAGCGCTCTACCTGGGTGCCGGCATCCCGCACGCCTACCTCGACGGCCTCGGCGTCGAGATCATGGCCAACTCCGACAACGTGCTGCGCTGCGGCCTCACCCCCAAGCACATCGACGTACCCGAACTCATGCGCATCGTCCGCTTCGAGGCCGGCGACCCGGGCGTGCTGCGCCCCGAGGCCGGACCCGACGGCGAGGAGCTGTACCCGGCCCCCATCGATGAGTTCCGGCTCTCCCGCTACCTGCTCGCTCCCGGCGCCGACCCGCGCACCCTGCCGGCCGGCACCCCGCAGATCCTGCTGTGCACCAGCGGCCAGGTCCGCCTGCGCACCCTCGGACCCGCGCGGACCCCCGCCGCCGACGGCGCCGAACTGACCCTCGCCCAGGGCGAGTCCGCCTACATCCCCGCCGGCGAGCACACCGAGCTCACCGGCCAGGGCACCCTGTTCCGCGCGACCGTGACCGTCTGACCCCGACCGAAGGGACACCCACCACCCATGAGCGCGTCAGGCGGCAGCAGGGCGATCATCGCGGCCCTCAGCGCCAACCTCGCGATCGCCCTCGCCAAGTTCGTCGCCTTCGCGTTCAGCGGGTCGTCCTCGATGCTCGCCGAAGGCGTGCACTCCGTGGCCGACTCCGGCAACCAGGCGCTCCTCCTCATCGGCGGCAAGAAGGCCAAGCGCGCCGCCAACGAGGAACACCCCTTCGGCTACGGCCGTGAGCGCTACATCTACGCCTTCCTCGTCTCGATCGTCCTGTTCTCCGTCGGCGGCATGTTCGCGCTCTACGAGGGCTACGAGAAGGTCAGCCACCCGCACCCCGTCGACCACTGGTACTGGCCGGTCGGCGTCCTCGTCTTCGCGATCATCGCCGAGGGCTCCTCCTTCCGCACCGCGATGAAGGAGTCCAACCACACCCGCGGCGACCTGTCCTGGGCCGAGTTCATCCGCCGCGCCAAGGCACCCGAACTCCCCGTCGTCCTGCTGGAGGACTTCGGCGCGCTGATCGGCCTCGCCCTGGCCCTGGCCGGCGTCGGTATCGCCATCGGCACCGGCAACGGCGTCTGGGACGGCGTCGGCACCCTGTGCATCGGAACCCTCCTCATCTGCATCGCACTCGTTCTCGCCGCCGAGACCAAGTCCCTGCTGATCGGTGAGGGCGCAAGCACCGACCTCGTCGCCCGCATCCGCGACTCCATCGCCGACGGCGACACCGTCACCGGCGTCATCCACATGCGCACCCTCCACCTCGGCCCCGAAGAACTCCTGGTCGCCGCGAAGATCGCCGTCGCCCACGACGACACCGCCGCCCAGGTGGCCGCCGCCATCGACGCGGCCGAAGAGCGCATCCGCGCCGCCGTGCCCATCGCCCGGGTCATCTACCTCGAACCCGACATCTACAGCGCGGCCGCCGCGGCGGCGGGCCCCGACCCCGACCAGACGCCCGGCGGCCGCTGACCGCGAGGCCCTGCGGCAGACAGGCCGCCCGGTGTAGATTCATTCGTAGCCAGACGTCGCTGCTGATGGCGGTCGGGCGGTCAACGCACCACGACCGGCCGAGGGAGAGAGGGCCTCCGACGGATTGCGCTGCCAACGGGACAGGTGTGTCCGTAGCGCTCGACACGCCATACCGCGCGGTAGCGCCTGTCCAAGTCCACCTCGACCACCACGAGGAGCAGCCCGTATGACCACCACCGCCACCGACTTCAAGGTCGCGGACCTTTCTCTTGCCGCGTTCGGCCGCAAGGAGATCACCCTCGCCGAGCACGAGATGCCCGGCCTGATGTCGTTGCGCACCGAGTACGCCGCGGCCCAGCCGCTGGCCGGCGCCCGCATCACCGGCTCGCTGCACATGACCGTGCAGACCGCCGTCCTCATCGAGACCCTCGTCGCCCTCGGCGCGCAGGTTCGCTGGGCGTCCTGCAACATCTTCTCCACCCAGGACCACGCCGCCGCGGCCATCGCCGTCGGCCCCGAGGGCACCGTGGACAACCCGCAGGGTGTGCCCGTCTTCGCCTGGAAGGGCGAAAGCCTCGAAGAGTACTGGTGGTGCACCGAGCAGGCCCTGACCTGGCCGAACACCCCCACCGGCGGCCCCAACATGATCCTGGACGACGGCGGCGACGCCACGCTCCTGGTGCACAAGGGCGTCGAGTTCGAGAAGGCCGGCGCGGTCCCGGCCACCACCGCCGATGACAGCGAGGAGTACGGCCACATCCTCGACCTGCTGCGCCGCACCCTCGCCGCGAGCCCGCAGAAGTGGACCCAGCTCGCCTCCGAGATCCGCGGCGTCACCGAGGAGACCACCACCGGCGTCCACCGCCTGTACGAGATGCAGCAGGACGGCACGCTGCTCTTCCCGGCGATCAACGTCAACGACGCGGTCACCAAGTCGAAGTTCGACAACAAGTACGGCTGCCGCCACTCGCTCGTCGACGGCATCAACCGCGCCACCGACGTCCTCATCGGCGGCAAGGTCGCAGTGGTCTGCGGCTACGGGGACGTCGGCAAGGGCTGCGCCGAGTCGCTGCGCGGTCAGGGCGCCCGCGTCATCATCACCGAGATCGACCCGATCTGCGCCCTCCAGGCCGCGATGGACGGATACCAGGTCGCCACCCTCGACGACGTCGTCGAGACCGCCGACATCTTCGTCACCACCACCGGCAACCGCGACATCATCATGGCCTCCGACATGGCCCGGATGAAGCACCAGGCGATCGTCGGCAACATCGGCCACTTCGACAACGAGATCGACATGGCCGGCCTCGCCAAGATCCCCGGCATCGTCAAGGACGAGGTCAAGCCGCAGGTCCACACCTGGACCTTCCCCGAGGGCAAGACCCTCATCGTCCTCTCCGAGGGCCGCCTGCTGAACCTCGGCAACGCGACCGGCCACCCCTCCTTCGTGATGTCCAACTCCTTCACGGACCAGACGCTGGCCCAGATCGAGCTGTTCACGAAGCCCGAGGAGTACCCGATCGGCGTCTACGTGCTCCCGAAGCACCTTGACGAGAAGGTTGCCCGCCTCCACCTGGACGCGCTCGGCGTCAAGCTCACCACGCTCCGCCCCGAGCAGGCGTCCTACATCGGCGTCAAGGTCGAAGGCCCCTACAAGCCGGACCACTACCGCTACTGACCGGTGCGGTCGCGCGCCCGCGCGGCCGACCGAGCGGCCTGAAGATCCACCGCGCACCGGCCCCCGTCTCGCCTGCGAGGCGGGGGCCTTGCCAGACCCCGGAACCGAACGATGCCCCGCGGCCGATACTCCTTCTACGACACGCATGACCACACTCCCCTCGGTGCAGAGCACTTCCACTGCGCCACCGGCCCTTCCGGCTGGCGCTACACTGCGCAGACCACCACGCCCGAAGGCGCGCACGCGGGATCGATCGACCTCACCATCGACGACCTGGGCCGTCCCATCCGCCTGGAGTTGCACGCGGCGGCATGGCAGGTCCGCGCCGCCGCACTGGACGGCGTCACCTGGGTCAGGACGGACCCGTCGGGCGAGCACGCGCAAGAAGGAAACGCGCCCGCGCACGCGTTCACCGGCGTATCGCCGGCGTTCCTGATCGCCACCGCGCGGCTGCTCCGCCTCGAACCGGGCGGCCCGGCCATGCGCGTACGTCTCGTGTCATTCCAGGCCCCCGTCCTCGCACCGCTCACCGTCGACCAGTCGTGGTCGCTCCTCACCAGGACAGCACATTCCACGGACAGCGGTTTGCTGCCTGTGGACAACTTCCGCGTGGACGACCTCGCCACCGGCGACCAGCACGACGTCCACATCGCCGGCGACGTGGTCCTCGCGGCGCCGGGCGTCGAGCTGGAGGACCTCGACACGCCCCCGTCCAGCTTTGGCTGATTTGACGCTCACCTGGGTGGGATGTAGGTTTGAACGGTTGTCGCGAACCGGACTCGTCCGGGGTGAGCGCGAGAACCTGCTACCTCGCTCGTCGAGGGCACCAACATCCGTCCGAGAGAAATCTTGAGTCGGTACGCGTGTCTGCGAAAGGCGGGTGGTAATTCCGACCGGAAAT
>NZ_JBYIRL010000034.1:0-100757 GCF_057708125.1 Actinacidiphila sp. bgisy145 | reverse complement strand
GGAGTCGGGCGTTACCCGGCCGCCTCGTCCACCGCCTGCGCCTTCAGGGCGCGTTCGACGCCGGAGCGGGACTCCACCACCAGCCGGCGCAGCGCCGGCACCGGCTCGGCCGAGGCCAGCCACGCGTCGGTGGCGTCCAGGGTCTGCCGCGAGATCTGGAGCGAGGGGTAGAGGCCGGTCACGATCTGCTGCGCCATCTCGTAACTGCGGGAGTCCCACACGCTCTTGACGGACGCGAAGTACCGCTCGGCGTAGGGGGCGAGCAGTTCGCGCTGGTCGCTCTGGACGAAGCCGCCGATGACGGCCTCCTGCACGGCGTTGGGCAGCTTGTCCTCGTCGACCACCGACGTCCACACCTCGGCCTTGTTCGCCGCGTCCGGGCGGGCGGCGCGGGCGGCCGCGGCGTGCTGCTCACCGGCGGAGGTGGGGTCGCGGACCAGTTCGGCGTCGATCGCGTCCGCGCCGGCCCGGCCGGTCGCGGCCAGCCGGATCAGCAGCGCCCAGCGCAGCTCGGTGTCGACCGCGAGGCCGTCGTAGGAGCGGGTGCCGTCCAGCAGGCCCTGGAGGATGTCGAGTTGCTCGGCGGTGCGGGCGGTGCCGGCGAACGCCCGGGCCCAGGCCAGCTGGTGGTCGCTGCCCGCGTCGGCCCCCTGGAGGTGCTCCAGCGCCGCCTGCGTCCAGCGGGCCACCTCGGCCTCCCGCCTACCCGGCGCCACATACGCGTCCAGGGCCAGCTTGACCTGGCGGTGCAGCGACTGCACCACGCCGATGTCGCTCTCCTTGCCGATGCCGTGCAGCACCAGCTCCAGGTAGTCGCGGGCGGCCAGTTCGCCGTCGCGCGTCATGTCCCACGCGGCCGCCCAGACCAGCGCGCGCGGCAGCGACTCGGTGAAGTCGCCGACGTGGTCGCGGACCACGGCGAGGGACTGCTCGTCCAGCCGGATCTTGGCGTACGACAGGTCGTCGTCGTTGAGCAGGAAGACGTCCGGGCGGGCGGTGCCGGCCAGTTCGGGCACCTCGGTGCGCTCGCCGTCGACATCCAGCTCGATCCGGCGGGTGCGGACCAGCACGCCGTCCTTCAGGTCGTAGGCGCCGATCGCGATGCGGTGCGGCCGCAGCACCGGCACGCCCTTGGCGCCGGCCGGAAGCGCGGGCGCCTCCTGCCGCACCGCGAAGGAGGTGACGGTGCCGTCGGCGCCGACCTCGATCTCCGGCCGCAGCACATTGATGCCCGCGGTCTCCAGCCACGCCTTCGACCAGGACTTCAGGTCGCGCCCGGAGGTCTCCTCCAGCGCGCCGAGCAGGTCCGACAGGCGGGTGTTGCCCCACGCGTGCCGCTTGAAGTACTGCTGCACACCGGCGAAGAAGGCGTCCATGCCGACGTAGGCGACGAGCTGCTTGAGGACCGAGGCGCCCTTGGCGTAGGTGATCCCGTCGAAGTTGACCAGGACGTCTTCCAGGTCGTTGATCTCCGCCATGATCGGGTGGGTGGAGGGCAGTTGGTCCTGCCGGTAGGCCCACGTCTTCATGCTGTTGGCGAAGGTGGTCCAGGAGTGCGGCCACTTCGAGCCGGGGGCGTGCGCCTGGCAGGCGATGGAGGTGTAGGTGGCGAACGACTCGTTGAGCCAGAGGTCGTTCCACCACTCCATGGTGACCAGGTCGCCGAACCACATGTGGGCCAGCTCGTGCAGGATGGTCTCCCCCCGCACCTCGTACGCGGAGTCGGTGACCTTGGAGCGGAAGACGTACTGGTCGCGGATGGTGACCGCGCCCGCGTTCTCCATCGCGCCCGCGTTGAACTCCGGGACGAACAGCTGGTCGTACTTGGCGAACGGGTACGGGTGGGCGAACTTGTCGTGGAACCAGTCGAAGCCCTGCCGGGTGACGGCGAAGATCTCCTCGGCGTCCAGGTGCTCCACGAGGGAGGGCCGGCAGTACACGCCCAGCGGCACGCTGCGCCCCGCCCCCTCCCAGGTGCTGTGCACCGAGGCGTACGGGCCGACGATCAGCGCGGTGACGTACGACGAGATGCGCGGGGTGGGCTCGAAGACCCACACGCCGTCCTCGGGGGCCGGCGGCGTCGGAGAGTTCGACACGACCGTCCAGCCGGCGGGCGCCTGGACGGTGAAGGCGAAGTCCGCCTTCAGGTCGGGCTGCTCGAAGGAGGCGTAGACCCGGCGGGAGTCCGCCACCTCGAACTGCGTGTACAGGTACGCCTGCTTGTCGACCGGGTCGACGAAGCGGTGCAGGCCCTCACCGGTGTTGGTGTAGGCGCAGTCGGCGACGACCCGCAGCTCGTTCGGCCCAGCGGGCAGGTCGTCGAGGGCGATCCGGGAGTCGGCGAAGACGCGGTCCGCGTCGAGCGCGGTCCCGTTGAGCACCACTTCGTGGACGGCCGGGGCGATCAGGTCGATGAAGCTCGCACCGGGCTCGCGGACCTCGAAGCGCACGGTGGTCACCGAGCGGAAGGTCCCGCCGTCCTGGGCCCCGCGCAGGTCCAGCTCGATGTCGTACGCTTCCACGCGGAGCAGGCGCGCCCGCTCCTGCGCCTCCGCACGCGTGAGGTTCGTACCAGCCACGACGGCCTTCTCCTTCACTGCCGAACTCGTCGAACGTGTCGACCGGATCGATCCGGATAGCGATCACCCGGGTCCCGCTCACCGGGTTTCCGCCGGTGGCAGGCCCATCCTCGCACGTTCGCCGCCTCCCCCGCGGGCGTCGGCCCGCCCAGGGAAAGGCGGTGCCTCGGCGGCGCCGGCGGCGCGGTGGAGGCCGGCACCGCGGTGCGCCCGGGGCGGGCGGGCGTACCGCGGTGGGAAGCAAGAAGCCCGGATCTCAGGCTGATATGCCGTCGATCCGGGCCAGGGCGTCGTCCGCGCCGAAGGGTTGCAGGTATGGCAGCCACCTCGGGTCCCGATGTCCGGTCCCGATGATCCGCCAGGCCAGCCCCGACGGCGGGGCCGGTTGATGGCGCAGCCGCCACCCCAGCTCGGCGACGTGGCGGTCCGCCTTCACGTGGTTGCAGCGTCTGCACGCCGCCACCACGTTGTCCCAGGCGTGCTGGCCGCCGCGGCTGCGCGGGATGACGTGGTCGACGCTGGTGGCGGCGGCCCCGCAGTACGCGCACTTGCCGCCGTCCCGGGCGAAGAGCGCCCGGCGGGTCAGCGGGACCGTGCCCCGGAAGGGGACGCGTACGAACTTGGTGAGTTTCACGACACTCGGCGCGGGCAGCGCCTGGGTCTCGCTGTGCAGGTAGGCGCCGGATTCCTCCAGGCACACGGCCTTGTTGTTGAGCACGAGGATGAGCGCGCGGCGTAGCGGTACGACGCCGAGTGGCTCGTACGACGCGTTCAGGACCAGGACATGCGGCACGGATGCCTCCTTAGGCGCCGGCGGCGCGTGGCTCGCGCCGGGACGATCTGGCCTCAGTCTCTCCGGAATGCGGTGCACTGCGCCACCATGCCCGGGTAACGGACCGAGGGTGTTTTGGACCACACTCGCGCCCCTGCCGCTCCGGGTCCCTGGTAGGACAACGCCGCCGCACCCTCCATACATCCCCCGATCAGCGGCCTTCCGCTCCTCCGCGGGGCAACGAGACGGCATCGTTCACGTGTTTGGCCGCCGTTACATTGGAGCCCTCGCACCCCGAGCCCCCGGGCTCCCCCGACGGAGGTCCCCGTGTCCAGCCCGACGCCGCAGCCCCAGAACACCGCGCCGTTCGCCGACGTGCCCCGTTCGGCGGCGCAGGCCAGCAGCTGGGTGGACGACAACTGGGCGAACTGGCTCACCTCGGGCCTGCGGATCGTGCTGATCGTCGCGATCGCGGTGGTACTCCGTTCGGTGGTACGCAAGACCATCAGCCGGCTCATCGAACGGATGAACCGGGGCGCGGAGGTGGCCGCGAACACCGCGCTGGGCGGACTGCTGGTCAACGCCGAGCGGCGCCGCCAGCGCAGCGAGGCGATCGGGTCGGTGCTGCGCAGCGTGGCGTCGTTCCTGATCCTGGGCACGGCCGCGCTGACGGTGCTGTCGGTGCTGAAGATCAACCTGGCGCCGCTGCTGGCCAGCGCCGGGGTGGCCGGCGTCGCGATCGGCTTCGGCGCCCGCAACCTGGTGACGGACTTCCTCTCCGGCGTGTTCATGATCCTGGAGGACCAGTACGGCGTCGGCGACGTGATCGACGCGGGTGTGGCGACCGGCACCGTGGTGGAGGTCGGCCTGCGGGTCACGAAGCTGCGCGGCGACGGCGGCGAGATCTGGTACGTCCGCAACGGCGAGGTGAAGCGGATCGGGAACCTCAGCCAGGGCTGGGCCACCGCGGTGGTGGACGTGCAGGTCGGCGCGGGTGAGGACCTGGACCGGGCCCGCGCGGTGATCACGGCGACCGCGGACGACATGGCCAAGGAGACGCCCTGGGACGAGCGGCTGTGGGAGCCGGTGAAGGTGCTCGGGCTGGAGTCGGTCGCGGAGGACTCCGTGGTGCTCCAGGCGCAGGCCCGCACCATGCCCGGCCAGGCCGCGAGCGTCTCCCGCGAGCTGCGCTGGCGGATCAGGCGCGCCTTCCTGCGCGAGGGCATCGAGATCACCGGCGGCCCGGGCGTCCTCGTCCCGGCCCAGTCCGGCGGCGGCCAGGACGAGGACGGCCCCTCCGCGGGGGCCGAGCAGGACAGCGACGACTGAGCACCGCCGCACACACCGGCAGAGGGACGGACATGGACAGCACGAACACGGCCGCAAGCACCGGTACGAGGACGGCCGCGGCCGGCGGCTGGTCGCTGCGCCCCTCGACGCCCGCCGATGTCGAGACGGTCGCCGACCTGCGCGCGCTCGTCATGCGCCCCGACCTCGAACGCCTCGGCCGCTATGACGAGCACCGGGTCCGGCAGCGGCTGCGGGACGGCTTCTCCCGCGAGCACACCTCGATCGTCCTGGCGGACGGCGCCCTGGCCGGCTCGGTCACTTTCCGCCCCGAGCCCGACGGCTCCCGCGTGCTGGAGCACTTCTACCTCGCCCGCGCCCACCAGGGCCGGGGCCTGGGCACCTGGGTGCTGGGCACGCTGCTCGCCCGCGCGGACCGGGCGGGCGAGACCACCCGCCTGATCGTGCTCCAGGGCAGTGCCGCCCGCCGCCTGTACGAGCGGCACGGATTCACCGTCGAGTCCGAGGACCCGATCGACGTCTTCATGGTCCGCCCGCCCGCACCGGCGGCGTCGTAGCGAAGGGCAGCGCGGCGGCTCAGCGCGGCGGCGCGCCCTTGGACGGGATGAGCGCCGCCGTCACCGTCATCGGCCGGTCGGTGAACGCCGTCAGGTACAGGTGCTGGTGCGGCGGGAACCCGCGGTAACCGCCGGGCGGCCGCAGCAGGTAGGTCGTGGAGGCGTGCGGCGCCAGGGTGCGGTCGCCGGACTCGATGGACCACCAGTTGGAGGAGCCCTGGCCGCTGCGCGTGGCGAAGTGCGGGGTCAGCGGCACGGAGCCGCGGTTGGTCACGCGCACGCTCACCGCGGTCACCCCGTGGTGCGCGCGGGCCAGCCGCGGGGTGACCGTCATCGCCATCGGCGGCGGGCTCGCGGCGGCCACGGTCACGCACGCCACCGCCGGGACCAGCAGCCCGGCCAGCACCGCCGCCTTCGCGCGCCGCGAGCGCAGCCGCCCCGGCAGCCGCGGCTGCCAGGCGCCGGCCAGCGCGGAGGCGGGCACTGTCGCCAGCGCCGCCAGCCACAGCGGTGTGAGCATCAAGAAGTAGCCGTCCTGGGAGCGGGTGGCGAAGTAGAACGACGCCCAGGGCAGCACCGTGACCGCGAGCCCGAGCCGCCGGACGAACAGGCAGGTCGCCGCGAGCAGCCCGAGCAGGAGCAGGACGCTGCCGTAGGAGTAGAAGCTCAGCCGGCTGCTGCCGTCGGTGAAGTAGTACGAGATGTCCACCACGCCCTGGCCGTGCATGATCGCGTTCTGCGTCAGCGGCAGCATGATGCCGTGCACCCAGCCCACCGGGTCCTGTGCGGCGAAGTAGACGTTGAGCGCGGCCCAGGACAGCAGGGCCGTACCGGTGTAGCGGGCGGTGACGGCGAGCGCGTCGCGGCGGCCGAGTTCGCCGCGCCGTACCGCGTAGAGGGCGACCAGGAGGAACGGGGTGAGGAACCAGGCGAGTTGCTGGGAGGCGCAGGCAGCGCCCAGGCACAGCGCGCGCACCACTCCGGCGCGGCCGAGCCGCCCTCCGGCACCGGTCCGCGGCCAGCGGACCACGACCGGGACCAGCAGCGCGAAGGCGAGCATGGCGGGGTAGCCCTCGCGGGCGTACTGCGGCAGCAGGTCGAAGCCGAGGCAGACCGCGGTGGCCGCGGACCGCCAGGGCGCGGGCAGCATCAGCCACAGCACCACCGTGCCGGCCATCAGGGCGCC
Source organism: Actinacidiphila sp. bgisy145 (assembly GCF_057708125.1). NCBI lineage: Bacteria > Bacillati > Actinomycetota > Actinomycetes > Kitasatosporales > Streptomycetaceae > Actinacidiphila > Actinacidiphila sp. bgisy145. The sequence goes on along the minus strand of NZ_JBYIRL010000034.1, from coordinate 94,355 downwards.
GGTGGTCACGACCGTGGCCGCGGCGGTGCTGTGCACCACCAGGTGCACCGGCGCGGTGAGCAGCGCGGCCAGCGGCGGGTAGCCGTAGGTGTAGTCGGCGCCGCCGCTCATGGTCTTGGTGAGCGCGATGCGGGAGTGCTCGAAGAGCCAGGGCCACGGCTGGTCGTAGATCGGCCGGCCGTGGTCGATGGCCTGGGCCGCCTGGGCGGTGAGCACGCCCTCGTCGGCGCCGGCGTGGTGGAGCGCCAGCCGGCAGCCGACCAGGACGAGCGCGATCAGCAGGACCCCCGCGTCGGTCCGCACCAGCGCGCGGCGGGTCCGTACGGCGCCGGCGGCCACCCCCGCGAGGAGGATGCCCGCGTAGCAGACGGAGATGAGCGCGGCGAGCGGCGGGTGCTTGCCCATCGCGTCGGACCAGGTGCCGCGGGTGCCGATGAACAGGCTGATCGTGCCGACCAGGGTCATCCCGCGGTGCCACTGGGCGGGCACGGCCGAGCCGTCCGGTGCCGTCCCCTCCTTCGGCGCCGGTGCCCGGTCCGGTGCTCCGCCCAGCGCGTCGCGGCGGGCCGGCGCAGGGGCGCCGCCCACCGCCGCGGGTGGCCGCTGCGCCACCGCCCCGCCGCCCGGATGCGAGCCTGCGTCCATACCGACCCTTCCCTCCCCCCGCGCCCTGCCGCCCGCCGGGGTTCCGGCGGCGCGGCGCGGGTGCGCGCGCCTACTTGTGTGGAGGGTCGCCAGGGCCTTCGCGTTGCATCGGGCCGGTGCGGAATCCCCCCGACAAGGACGACCGCGCACCCTCCGTCCGGGTTGTCCGGGCGGCCCGTTACGCGTGGGTGAACTCTGGTGGACGCGGGGGTGGGAGGCGGCCGGGGGAAGCGCCGGACGGGCTTGCGGATCAGCCGAGTTGACCGACGACGTAGGAGCCCGCGGGCTGGCGGATCATGATGTTGAGCCGGTTGAACGCGTTGATCAGCGCGATGGTGGTGAGCAGGGCGGCGATCTGGTCCTCGTCGTAGTGCTTGGTCACCGCGGCCCACACCTCGTCACTGACGCCCTCGGCGCCGTCGGCGACGCGGGTGGCCCGCTCGGTCAGCTCCAGGGCGGCGCGCTCGGCGTCGGTGAAGACGGTGGCCTCGCGCCAGACCGCGACCAGGTTGAGCCGGATCGCGCTCTCGCCCGCGTGCGCGGCCTCCTTGGTGTGCATGTCGGTGCAGAACGCGCAGCCGTTGATCTGGCTGGCGCGCAGCCGCACCAGTTCGAGGGTCGCCGCCGGTATAGAGGAGGTCATGGTCAGCCGGCCGGCCGTGGCCAGGTGGGGGATGACCTTGTTCATGAGCGCGTTGCCCGTGAGGTCCATCCGAGCTTCCATGGTGGGTTCCCGCCTTCGCTGTCGCGTGGGTGCGGCGCGTGGTGCGCCGCCTTCACCCGTACGACGGGGCAGCCCGCCGGAGTGTGATGTCCGCGGGACCGCCACACGAGATCTGCGCAGGATCTCCACCGCCCCGGCGCAGCCCGCGGTGGGCCGCTCGCGTGCGCGCGGGCGTCAGGCCGCGGTGCGGGCCCGCAGTTTCAGCACCCGCCGCGGCAGGATCAGCAGCGCCAGGCTGTAGTACTGCAGCAGGGGCACGGCGAGCGCGATCGCGAAGGCGGCCACCAGGGCGATGACGTTCCAGTAGCTCTCGGTGAACGACTCGTCGATGTCCACGCGGGCGCCCCGCCCGTCCTCCTCGAGCAGCTGCGGGGTGGACTTGAGGATGCGCAGCATCGCCAGCCGGCACACCATCGTGGCCAGGAGCGTGGCGTAGTAGAAGCCTCCGGCGAACCGGTCGCGGCCGAAGGTGCCGATCATCTCGGTCGGGAGCGGGAGCACGACGACGGCGAGCAGCCACCCCATGTTCCATATCACCAGGGCGCGGGTGAGCCGGGTGACCGCCGAGAAGGCGCGGTGGTGCTCGCGCCAGACGTTCGCGACGACGGCGAAGCTGAGCAGGAAGCTCCAGATCTGGCCGAGGTGGCCGGTGATCACCTCACTGGCGCCCTTGTGGTCGGCCGAGACCTCCGGCACGAGGTCCACCAGTGGCAGGACCAGCAGGGTGATGGAGATCGCCGTCACGGCGTCGGTGAAGAACACCAGCCGCTCCCCCGACATCGTGCCCTCGATCTTGCCGGACCCGGGCGCCGGCGGCTCAGCGGTGTCGACCCTTTCCGTCCCGATCTCGTCGACAGTGCCGTTGGCACCCATGTGTGCGCACCTCTCCCCTGTCCGGTCCGCCGGGGCCAGCCGGCGCACTACCGGAATCCGCTGGTCGCGGGGGTTCCCACGACCCGCGGGACTCTACCTGAGTTCCATGGGAGGGAAGTTGACGGAGGGGCGCGGACGGGGCCCGCCGACGGGGGCCGGCCGGCGGCTGGTGAAGCTTTCGAGGAGAACGTCTCGAAGCGGCCGCCGGGTGGCCGAACCCTCGCGGCGACGGGCCCGTCCCGGTGCCGACCGGGTTCAGATGCCCGGGGCGGCGGCCGGGGCAGCGGCCGGGGCGGCGGCGGCCAGGGCCGCTTCGACCCGGCGGTTGCCGGTCATGGACGCCGTGACGGCCGTCATCGTCAGCAGGAGTGCGCCGGCGGCGTAGAGCGGGGTGCGGATGTCGTAGGCGGTGGCCAGCCAGCCGCCGAGGAAGGCCCCGACCGGGGCGGCGCACATCGCCAGCATGCGGGAGGTGGAGGCGACGCGGCCCATGAGGTGAGCCGGGACGATCGCCTGCCGGAGGGAGGGCCCGAGCACCATCGTGGCGCCCATGCCCGCACCGCAGACGGCGAGCGCCAGCCCGGCCGCGTACGGGTTCGGGGCGGCGGCCAGCCCGAGGACGGCGAGCCCCTCGACGACGGCCGTGCAGGTCAGCGCGGTACCGGTGCCGAGCCGTCGGCCGAGGGCGGAGGCGGCGCCCGTCCCGAGCAGTCCGCCGGTGGCCTCCGCCGTGAGGAGCAGGCCGTAGCCGTACGTGTCGATGCCCAGGCGCTCGTGCGCGAAGAGCGCGAGCACGGTCTCCACCGCGAGGAACGCGACGTTCCCGACCGCCGGGCGCAGCGCCAGCCCGAGCAGCAACCGGTCCCCGAAGACGTACGACGCCCCCGCCCGCGCCTGCCGCAGCAGGGACTCGCGCGCCTCCGGCACCGGCCGGGGCACGGCGGGCAGCGTGCGGACCAGCAGCGCGGACAGGACGAACGACACCGCGTCGGCGAGCAGCGGGAACGCCCGCCCGAGCGCGAGCAGCGCGCTGCCCGCGGGCGGCCCCGCGAAGCCGAACATGGCGGTCTGGGCGCCGCGCAGACGGGAGTTGGCGCGCTCCAGCAGCGCCGGGTCGCGGCGCAGCAGGTCCGGCAGGAAGGCCGTGGCGGCCGTGTCGAAGAACAGCCCGCCCAGGCCGAGCAGGAACGCGACGGCCGCCAGCAGCGGAATGCTCAGCGCGTCCAGTACGGCCGCCACCGCGGGGACCGCGATCAGCGCCGCACGCGCGGCGTCCGTCACCCCCATCGTGCGCCGGTGCTCCCACCGGTCCACCAGCACACCGCCGAGCACCCCGAACAGCAGCCACGGCAGGGTCCCCGCCGCCGTGACGACCGCGAGCGCCATCGGGTCGCGCGTCAGCGTCAGCGCGAGCAGCGGCATCGCGGCCTGCGACACCCCGTCGCCGAGCGAGGACACCGTCTGCGCGGTCCACAGCCGCCCGAACCCGGCCGGCAACTTCCGTGTCTCCGCGGTCACTTGGCGTCCCCCTCGGCCTGCCGGCGCGGCGCCGGGCGGAACAGTGCGAACACCAGCGAGGTGTCCGGCAGCGACGGGTCCGACAGCTCCCGGTACTCGTCGGCCAACGCCTCCAGCCGCGCCCCCAGTTGGGCGAACTGCTCGTCCGTCAGCCGCAGATGCGCCATCCGCACATGGCGCTCGCTGTCCGTCCGCGCCGCCTCCAGGTCCGCGACCGCGTGCCGCATCAGCACGTCCGGCCCTCCCTCGCCCGGGTCCGGCAGCACGATCGTCCGCGCGGCCATCGCGTAGTACCGCTCGGTGACGCCCCGCACCTTCCGGGTGCGGACCACCTTCACCAGTCCGGCCCGCTCCAGCAGCCGCACGTGGTAGCTCGAACTGCCCTTCGCCAGGCCCACCCGCTCGGCGAGTTGGGTGATCGTCGCCGGCTCGAAGCGGAGTGCCGCCATGATCCGGTGGCGGGTGAGGTTGGAGACGGCGCGCAACTGCTCGTCCGTCGTGAGGTGGAGGGTCTCGGGGACCTCTTCGGTGGGCATGCGGTAATGGTCAAGGGTTCTTGACCATAATGCAAGGGGTGGGGCGGAACGCGGGGCCGGGCACGCGCCGGTGGAGTCGGCCGCGTCGTCGTGGACTGCGGCGCGTGACGACAGCTAACGTAGGGCTCCGAACGTTGCAGAATGTGGCCACCGTGAAGGGCGGCCGGCCCGGGGGGGCTCTGCACGACCACTCCTCGGCAGCGCCTCGCCCTTTGCTCCCGTCACGTCTGCGTACACCGACAACGGGAGACTGGGTCCGCCATGGCACCCCGCACGACGTTTGCTGCCGCCGCCTGCACCGTGGCTGCGGCCGCCCTGTTCCTCACCGCATGCGGGGGTGGCAGTCACGATGACAAGATCGCGGCCACCACCCCCGCGAGTACCCCGCCCCCCACCACCGCCTCTTCCTCCCCCACCCCCACCACGGCCCCCGGCGCCCCGACGTTCGACCTTCCAAGCGACGTGAAGGTCACGATCGACGCGGACACAACTGGCGACAAGACAAAGGACGCCATCCTCCGCGACCAAGGCTACGGCTTGGATGCCACATACGTTGCCGTCACCAAGCTCGACAAGAACCTGCCTCTGTTTACGACTTACATGTCCGAGGGCGCTCTCGAGACGTGGAGCGAAACCATCGACGCGCTGAAGAAGAACGGACACAACATCAGCGGGTCGGTGCACTACTACGACCGCAAGGTCACCATCAACGGATCGCAGGCCGGTGTGACGTACTGCGAGAACGAGCGGTACCTCTACGACAAGGACACGAAGAGCGGCAAGGTCCTCACCACCACCCCGAGCTCCGACGATTTCATTCTGCACAGCTCCCTCATGCGCAAGTCCAAAGATGGTACGTGGGTCACGGCAACCGACAATTCCCAGGAAGGAGTCGCCCGATGCCAGCCGTGAAACGCCGCCATCGCGCGCTGGCGGTCATGGTGTTCACCGGTTGCGCCGTGCTCGCATCAGCACCACCGGGCAACGCCAAGGTCGGCGAATTCAAACACGGCCACCAGCCGACTCAGAAAACTCCAGGGCCCGGCTCACCCAACTCGATCCAATCCAAGGTCAGCTACAAGAAGAGTTACCACGGCGCGGGGGTCCCGATGACGGCGCCGGCGGCGTCGGGGTGGTCGCCGCCGGCTTGTTGGTATGAGCCGGAGTTCACTCCGAAGGAGTTCTCGGACTACATCAACAGCAACTGGGTCTCGGGGTCGGCCTGGGACGAGATGGGGCAGGAGTACGGGAAGGACAACTTCCACGAGGGCGACAAGGGCGGCTGGTACCAGCTGATCGTCCCCGACCTCTCCAAGGCCGACGCGTGCGCGGCGCTCGACCCGTGGAAGTGGATCACACCGGAGCAGCCGTCGACGCCCGACATTCCGAAGGTCGACCCGAAGACGCTGGCCGGGTTGGCGTTCAACGAGACGGTCCTGCCGAATCCGGATATCACGCTACGCCCGATCGCGCAGAACCAACTGGTGAACCTGGACACGGAGATCGCGTTCGACAAGGCGCTGCCGAAGGTGTGGGTGACCGCGAGCCTGGACAACGCGGACTTCGGCATCCACGTCGCGGCGACCACGACCGCGGTGCCGGAGCAGCTGACGATCGACGCGGGAACGCCGTACGCGGACCCGCAGAGCTGCACGTACGACCTGAAGGCGGCCGGGGGGAAGTACGGCGTCGACACCAAGGACGCGGACTGCAACGTCACGTACACGAAGGCATCCTCCGCAGGGGGCTACACCCTGAAGGCCAGCGTCGTATGGAAGGTCACCTGGACCCCTTCCGCCGACCCCGACGGCGCCCCCAGCGCCCCGGCGCTCCCGGACGGCCGGTCGAGCAAGCAGTTCACCGTCACCGTCCGCGAGAACCAGACCGTCAACCGCTGAGGGTTTCACGGCGCCTGCTCCCGCCGGGACCCGGTGAGTGCGGGGTGAAACCGCGGTGAAGCCGGGGGGCGGGAAGCTCCGGGGCATGACGACGACATCGGGTGGGCCCGCCATCGAGGCGAGCGGGCTGCGGAAGGCGTACGGGGACAAGGTGGTCCTCGACGGGGTGGACATGGTGGTGTCCGCAGGCACCGTGTTCGCGCTGCTGGGGCCGAACGGGGCCGGGAAGACGACCGCGGTGAAGGTGCTGTCGACGCTGGTCGCGGCGGACGCCGGACACGTGCGGGTCGGCGGCCACGACGTGGTGGCCGGGGCGCAGCAGGTGCGGGCGGCGATCGGGGTGACAGGGCAGTTCTCCGCGGTGGACGGGTTGATCACCGGCGAGGAGAACATGCTGCTGATGGCGGACCTGCACCATCTGCCGCGCCGCGAGGGCCGCCGGGTGGCCGCGGAACTGCTGGCGCGGTTCGGCCTGGACGAGGCGGCGAGGAAGCCGGCGTCGACGTACTCCGGGGGGATGAAGCGGCGGCTGGACCTCGCGATGACGCTGGTGGGCGGCCCGCGGATCATCTTCCTGGACGAGCCGACCACGGGGCTGGACCCGCGCAGCCGCCACACGATGTGGGGCATCGTACGGGGGCTGGTCGCCGACGGGGTGACGGTGTTCCTCACCACGCAGTACCTGGAGGAGGCCGACGAACTCGCGGACCGTATCGCGGTGTTGAGCGAGGGCCGGATCGCGGCCGAGGGCACCGCGGAGGAGCTGAAGCGGCTCGTCCCGGGCGGGCACGTACGGCTGCGGTTCACGGACCCGGCCGCGTACCGGTCGGCGGCAGCGGCACTGCGCGGGGCGGGCGGGGACGAGGAGGCCCTGACCCTGCGGGTCCCCAGCGACGGCAGCCAGCGCGAACTGCGGTCCGTACTGGACCGGTTGGACGCCGCCGGTGTCGAGGCGGACGAGCTGACCGTGCACACCACCGACCTCGACGACGTGTTCTTCGCCCTCACCGGCGGCCGCGACGTCCCCGCGCAGCCCGGCAGCAGCAGCACCCTCCGGAAGGAAGAGACCCGATGAGCGCCCTCCCCCTGGCCGTCCGCGACTCCCACACGATGCTGCGCCGCAACCTCCTCCACGCGCGCCGCTACCCCTCCCTCACCCTCAACCTCCTGCTCACCCCGATCATGCTGCTCCTGCTCTTCGTCTACGTCTTCGGCGACGTGATGAGCGCGGGCATCGGGGGCGCGACCGCGAACCGCGCGGACTACGTCGCCTACCTGGTCCCGGGCATCCTGATGATGACGATCGGCAGCACCGTGATCGGGGCGGCGGTGTCGGTGGCCACCGACATGTCCGAGGGCATCATGGACCGGTTCCGCACGATGGCGATCCACCGCGGCGCCCCGATCATCGGGCATGTCGTGGGCAGCGTGCTCCAGGTGCTGGCCAGTCTGGTGCTGGTCGGCGCCGTCGCCGTGGCCGTCGGGTTCCGGTCCACCGGCGCGGGCGCGCTGGAGTGGCTGTCCGCGTTCGGGCTGCTCGCGCTGTTCGCACTGGCGCTGACCTGGGTCGCGGTCGGGATGGGGATGGCGAGCCCGAACGCCGAGGCCGCCGGGAACAGCGCGATGCCGCTGATCCTGCTGCCGCTGATCTCCAGCGCGTTCATCCCGGCGGACACGATGCCGGGCTGGTTCCAGCCGATCGCGAAGTACCAGCCGTTCACACCGGCCATCGAGACGCTGCGCGGGCTGCTGCTGGGCACGGGCATCGGGGACAACGGGTGGATCGCGCTGGCGTGGTGCGCCGGTCTGACGGTGCTGGGCTACCGCTGGTCGATGAGGTCTTTCAACCGCGGTCGGTGACGAGGGCGCGAGCGGCGGCCCGGAGGTCGTCCCGTGCCAGGGCGGCGTACCGCGACACCGCGTCGCGGTACGCCGCCCGGTCGGCGTTCTCGGCCGCCCGCCGGGCGCGGTCCGCGGACATCGTCGGCTGGAACTCCCGCAGGACGTGCAGCCGTTCGGCCAGGGCGAGCATGCGGACGGCGGGGGCGGGGTCGCCGCGGGTGAGGCCGGCCATGCCGAGGGCGTGCAGCGCGGTGCCGTACAGGGGGAGTTGCGCGGACGCGCCGGGCGCGGTGTCCGCGGCCAGCAGCAGGCGCAAGGAGCTTCGCAGCTCCGCGAGTTGGGGCTCGGCGAGGTCGAGGCGGCCGGCGTGCGCGTGGGCGGTGACCAGGGCCGCCTGGAGGTGCAGCGTCCAGGGGTCGGGCAGGGCCGGCTCGGCGGCGGCCGGTCCGGCCCCCGCGCGCATCCGCTCCCCCACCTCGCGCCACAGGCCGAGCCCCGTCTCGGTCTCCCCGCGCGCCAGCGCGACCTCGGCGCGGCCGGCCAGGTCCGGCCGGTAGTGCGCGTCCTGCCGCCGCGCGGCGTCCCGTTCGCACTGCGCGAGCCAGAACTCGGCCTCGTCGAGGTCGCCGCGCTGGAGGCAGGCGAGGACGAGGGAGGAGCGGACGAAGAGGTGCTCCTGCCCGTCGTTGAGGAGCGGCAACACGTCCAGTACCGCGAGGAGATGGCGGTACGCCTCCTCGCCGCGCCCGACCCGCAGGTACAGCTCGCTCAGTCGGGAGTGCCCGACCAGGCGCATCGACGGGCTGCCGGCCGGGGCCAGTTCGGTGACGACGCGGTGGGCGGAGGCGAGCGCGCGGTCGGGGTCGTGCTCGGCCTCCCAGACGTAGGTGGCGATGCTCTCGGCGATGCCGGCGACCAACGGGCGGTCGCTGCCGCACAGTTCGTTCAGCACCGCGAAGTCGGGGGGCCGTATCCGGGGGACGGCGAGGAGGACCAGCGCGGCAGCGCCCAGCAGGGTGTCGGGGGTGGCCGCGGGCAGCCGCCGCAGCGTGGCGAGTTGGCGCAGCGGACGCGGGCCGTGGCCCATGAGCAGGCCCGCGGTGCACATCACGGCGGCGGCGCGGGCGACTTCGGCGTGTTCGGGCGCGGGGCGGTGGTGCGAGAGGGCGGGGCCGGTGTCTGCGGCGAGGGTGAGCAGGCGGGCGTAGCCGGCGTCGCTGGACCACAGGGCGGCGAGCACCGCGGTGACGGCGGCGGTGGTGGCGCCGTCACCGCGGGCCAGGGCGTGCCGCAGGGCGAGGACGAGGTTGTCCTGCTCGGGTCTGATCAGCTCCCAGGCCGCGCGGGGTTCGGGGCCGAAGGGCACGCCGTGGTGGGCGGCGCCGAAGTCCCGGGCCCAGCGCAGGAAGCGGTCGGCGGCCTCGTCCTGCTCGCCGGCCTCGGCGCGGCGCGCGGCGCTGAACTCCCGTACGGTCTCCAGCATCCGGAAGCGGGTGCCGGCAGGGGTGTCGGCCACGGTGAGCAGGGACTGGTCGGCCAGTTGCTCCAGGACGGGCAGCGCGTCGGCGCCGAGGACGTGGTCCGCGGCGGCGCCGGAGAAGCCGCCGGGGAAGACGGACAGCAGGCGCAGCGCGGCGGCGGCGTCCTCGGCGAGCAGGTTCCAGCTCCACGCGACGACGGCGTGCAGGGTGCGGTGGCGTGCGGGGGTGTCCCGGGCGCCGCCGCGCAGCAGCGCGAAGCGGTCGCCGAGGCGGCGGGCGATCTCCGGGACCGACAGCGCGCGGACGCGGGCGGCGGCCAGTTCCAGGGCGAGGGGCAGCCCGTCGAGGTGGCGGCACAGCTCGGCGACGGCGTCCGGGGGCAGGTCGGCGCCGGGGCGGGCGGCGCGGGCGCGCTGGGTGAACAGCTCGGCGGAGGTGGCGGGGCCGAGGGCGGGCAGGGCGTACACCGCCTCGGAGGTGAGGTCGAGCGGGGCGCGGCTGGTGGCAAGCACCCGCAGGTCGCGCGTGGAGGCGACGAGGGCCCGTACGAGGTCGGCGGCGCCGTGGACGACCTGCTCGCAGTTGTCGAGGACGAGGAGGGCGGGGGCGGGGCCGAGGGCGCCGAGGATGCCGGGCACCGGGTCGGGTGCGGTGGAGGTGGAGGCGGGTGCGGTGGAGGCGGGGTGCCGGGCGTCCCCCGCGCCGAGCGCCGTCGCCACCTCGGCGGCCACCTCCTGGTCGGCGGTGACCCCGGCGAGCGGCACGAAGTGCACGACGCGCCCTTCGGCCCGGCGGCTGACGGCATGGGCGAGCCGGGTCTTGCCGAGGCCGCCGGGGCCGACCACGGTCACGGCGCGGGCGTCGCGCAGCAGGTGCAGCACCGCCTCGACGTCCGCGTCGCGGCCGAGCAGCGGGTTCGGTTCGTGCGGTACGCCGTGCACGGCCGCGGGAGTCTGTTCGCGCAGCAACTCCTGCTGCACGGCCCGCAGTCGGGCGCCCGGCGCGGTGCCGAGCCGGTCGCGCAGGCCGCGGCGGTACGCCTCGTAGCGGGTGAGCGCGGCGGACGGGCCGGCCGTCGCCGCCTGCGTGCGCAGGAGTTCGGCGAGGACTTCCTCGTCGTGCGGGTGGGCGGCGGCGGCCTGCGCGAGGGGGCCGGCGGCCTCGGTGTACCGGCCCAGCCGGGCCAGGGCCAGGGCCCGGGTACGGGCCAACGCGTCGCGCACGGGGCGGCGTTCGGCGCGCAGCGCGGCGACGGGGTCGGTCGCGGAGCCGGCGTCGTGGGAGTCGTCGGGGACCTCCGCCCACAGTGCGAGGCCGGTCTCGGCGGCCGCCAGCGCTCCCGCGTGGTCGCCGGCCCGGGCCCGCTCGGCGCCCGTGGATGCGGCGAGCAACAGGGCGGAGCTGTCCACCTGTTCCTCGGTCAGGGCCAGGCGGTATCCGCCCGGGGTGCTCTCGATGACCTCCGCGCCCCACTGCGCCCGTGCCCGGGACACGATCACCTGGAGCGCCTTGCCCGGCCGCTCCGGCAACTCCTCCGGCCACAGCCCGCGCACCAGCCGCTCCGTGCCGCACCCGCCCCGCAGCTCCCCGGCCAGCAGCGCCAGCAGCGCCCGCAGCCGCGGCGCGTTGACCTCCTGCCCGCGCCACGCCACCCGCGGCAGAAGAGTCAGCTCAGGTCTCGCGTCCACCCGCGCAGCCTAGGCCACCCGGCCTTCACCCGGACCGCCCGAGCCCCGCGGCCTTCGGGCGCACGGGGCCGGTCGGTGCCCCGGGCGAACCCGGGGGGCAAGGGTCAGGAGGCGGCGAGGAGTTGGAGGGTGTCGATGACGCGGTTGGAGAAGCCCCACTCGTTGTCGTACCAGGCGACGACCTTGATGTGGCGGCCGTCGACGCGGGTGAGGGCGGAGTCGAAGATCGCGGAGGCGGGGTTGCCGGTGATGTCGGAGGAGACGAGGGCGTCCTCGGAGTACTCCAGGACACCGGCGAGCCGGCCGTCGGCGGCGGCACGGTAGGCGGCGAGGACCTCGTCGCGGGTGACGTCGCGGGCGACGGTCGTGTTGAGTTCGACGATCGAGCCGACGGGGACGGGCACCCGGATGGAGTCGCCGGAGAGCTTGCCGTCGAGGTCGGGCAGGACCAGGCCGATCGCCTTGGCCGCGCCGGTGGTGGTGGGCACGATGTTGACGCCCGCGGCACGAGCCCGGCGCGGGTCGCGGTGCGGGCCGTCCTGGAGGTTCTGCTCCTGGGTGTAGGCGTGCACCGTGGTCATGAAGCCGTGCTCGATCCCGGCGAGGTCGTGCAGGACCGCGGCGAGCGGGGCGAGCGCGTTGGTGGTGCAGGAGGCGTTCGAGACGACCGTGTGCAGGGCCGGGTCGTACGCCTCGGTGTTGACGCCGAACGCCAGGGTCACGTCGGCGCCGTCGGAGGGCGCGCTGACCAGGACCTTGCGGGCGCCGGCGTCGAGGTGGGCGCGCGCGGCCTTCGCGGCGGTGAAGCGGCCGGTGGACTCCAGCACGATGTCCACGCCGAGCTCCGCCCACGGCAGCTGCGCGGGTTCGCGCTCGGCGAGCACCTTGATCCGGCGGCCGTCCACCACGAGGACGTCGCCGTCGACGCTCACCGGGCGGCCGAGGCGGCCGGCGGTCGAGTCGAAGGCGATCAGGCGGGCGAGCGCGGCCGGCTCGGTGAGGTCGTTGACGGCCACGACCTCCAGTTCGGTGTCGCGCTCCAGCAGCGCGCGCAGCACGTTGCGTCCGATGCGGCCGAATCCGTTGATGGCGATGCGGGTCATGAGAAGTGTCCCCAGTCCTGGCACGGTTCCTGAAGTCTCCGCAGGTCCCTGCGGGTGACTGTCCGGTTCGCCTTCCAGGGTGGCGCGCGGCGGCCGGGTACGGCCTGGGCACGAGCGCCACGGTTCGCAAGGATCGCGCCACGCACGCCGTAGGACCGCCTGCGCCGTACGCCCGGCACCGTACCGGCCCCGCGCCGAGACTCGCCGGGGCCCGCCGCTACTCGCCGCTACTCGCCGCTACTCGCCGCTACTCGCCGCGCGTGAACGTCCGCCGGTACTCGCTCGGTGTCGTCCCCAGCGTCCGCTGGAAGTGCAGCCGCAGGTTCGCCCCCGTCCCCAGCCCCACGTCCGCCGCGATCTGCTCGACGCTGCGCCCGGAGCGCTCCAGCAGCTCCCGCGCCACGTCCACCCGGGCCCGCATCACCCACTGCATCGGCGTGTACCCGGTGTCCTCGGTGAAGCGGCGCGAGAACGTCCGGGGCGAGACCGCCGCGTGGCGGGCCAGCACCTCCAGGGTGAGCGGCTCGCCGAGCCGGCGCAGCGCCCACTCCCGGGTGGCGGCGAACCGCTCCCCCAGCGGCTCGGGCACGCTGCGCGGCACGTACTGCGCCTGGCCGCCACTGCGGTACGGGGCCGCGACCAGCCGCCGCGCCGCGTGGTTGGAGGCGGCCACCCCCAGGTCGCGGCGCAGCACGTGCAGGCACAGGTCGATCCCGGAGGCGGCGCCGGCCGAGGTCAGCACGCTGCCTTCGTCGACGAACAGGACGTTCTCGTCCACCCGCACCCGGGGGTGCTTCACGGCGAGCGCCCGCGTGTAGTGCCAGTGGGTGGTGGCGCGGCGGCCGTCGAGCAGGCCGGTGGCGGCCAGTGCGAAGGCGCCGGTGGAGATCGCGGCGAGCCGCGCGCCGCGGCGGTGGGCGGCGACCAGCGCCTCGACGACGGCCGGCGGCGGGTCGTCGCGGTCGGGGAAGCGGTAGCCGGGGATGAAGACGATCTCGGCCCAGGCGAGCGCGTCGAGGCCGTCGGCGACGTGGTACGACAGCCCGTCGCCGCCGGTGACCAGACCCGGCGCCGCACCGCACACCCGCACCTCGTACGGCATGCTCGCGCGGGTCGAGAAGACCTGCGCGGGAATCCCGACGTCGAGCGGCTTGGCCCCTTCGAGCACGAGGACGGCGACGCGTTGCAGGGCGGAGGCGGGCACGCGCACCAGCGTAAGTGCGGGGCGGCGCCGGACCGTCCATCCGGCGGCCGCGCCGACGCCTATGCGGCCCAACGGGCGCAATTCGCAGGCCGGCTGAGGAATGTTCACACAACATCCATCGTCCCGCCGGAACCGGGCCGCGCGGCGTCCGTGGCGCTGGCTGTGAATGAGGGCCATGATCCCTCAACTCAAGGTCGGCTGGAGAACCGTGGCCGCGGCCGCCGCGGCGCTGACCGTCCTCGGCCTCGTCGGGGCCGACGCCGACGGCAGCACCGCCACCGCGGCCACCACCGGCCAGCGCTTCTCCGCCGCCTGCCCCGACGCCGACGTGGTGACCCCCGCCCTGGGCACCAACCTCATCGCCAACCCGGGCGCGGAGGACTTCACCGCGGTCACCGCGCTCGGCGCCCCGGCGGGCGACCCGCAGGACGTCCCCGACTGCTGGGACGCCTCCTCCCCGATGAACGCGCCCGGCGCGGTCCTGGAGTCGGCCGCGTCCTCGGAGCCGGGCCAGACCGGCAAGCGCACCTTCTACGGCGGCTACGACTACGACTCCCCGCAGGTGTCGATCGTCGGCGTCACCACGATCGCCACCCAGATGATCGACGTCGGCGCGCTGGACGCGGGCGGCAAGGCGTTCACCCTGACCGGCGCGATCGGCGGCTACACCACGCAGGCCGACTACGCCACGGTGACGGCCGCGTTCCAGGACGCCAAGGGCGCCACCCTCGGCTCCGCGGTGCTCGGCCCGGTCAACGCCGGGCAGCGCGGCAGCGTCACCAGCCTCGTCCCGCAGGCGGCGGCCGGCACCGTCCCGGCCGGCACCCAGCAGGTCCTGGTCACCATCGCCTCGACCGGCGTCAGCGCCGGGTACGGCATCGACGGCCGGGCCGACGACCTCGACCTGACGATCGCCGCCGACGGCACCGGCCAGCACTACACCGCGCCCTGCCCGGCCGCCGACCAGGTCACCCCCGCCCTGGACAGCAACCTCATCGCCAACCCCGGCGCCGAGGACGCCACCGCGGCCACCGCGCTCGGCGCCCCCGACGGCGACGACCAGGCCATCGCCGACTGCTGGACCAGCAACTCGCCGCTGGGCGCCCCCGACGCCACCCAGGAGTCGCGCGCCTCCACCGCCCCCGGCACCACCGGCGACCGCGTCTTCCACGGCGGCAGCAGCCCGGACGGCGTATCGGCGGCGGGCACCGTCACCAGCGGCACCCAGCTGGTCGACGTCAGCGCGCTGGACGTGGACGGCAAGCCGTACAAGCTGACCGGCCAGGTCGGCGGGTCCGCCGCACAGGGCGACTTCGCCCAGGTCACCGCCACTTTCGAGGACGCCGACGGCGCCGCTCTCGGCACGGCCGGCATCGGCCCGGCCACCGCCGCCCAGCGCGCGAACACCACCGAGCTGCTCTCCGACGGCACATACGGCACGGTCCCGGCGGGCACGAAGAAGATCCTCGTCACGATCGTCACGGCGGCCGTCGCCGACGACTCCGGCAACGACGGCACGGCCGACAACCTCAACCTGACGATCGGCCAGAAGACGGTCGGCCAGACGTACACCGCGCCCTGCCCGGCCGCCGACCAGGTCACCCCGGCCCTGAACGCCAACCTCATCGCCAACCCCGGCGCCGAGGACTTCACCGCGGCCACCGCGCTCGGCGCGCCGCTGGGCGACGACCAGACCATCGCCGACTGCTGGACCAGCGCCTCCCCGCTCAACGCCCCCGACGGCACACAGGAGTCGCGCGCGTCGACGTACCCGGGCGTGACCGGCGGCCGGGTCTTCTACGGCGGCACCAACCCCAGCACCGTGTCGATCCCGGGCATCGCCACCACCGGCGTGCAGACCGTCGACCTGGGTGCGCTCAGCACCGGCGACCAGCCGTTCGAGCTCTCCGGCGACCTCGGCGGCTACGCCACGCAGAGCGACTACGCCACCGTCACGGCCGCGTTCGTGGACGACCAGGGCGGCACGCTCGGCTCGGGCGTGATCGGCCCGGTCACCGCCGCCCAGCGCGGCAACGTCTCCAGCCTGGTCCACCAGGCATGGTACGGCACGGTGCCCGACGGCACCGCGAAGGTCGTGGTCACCATCGCGACGGTCGGCGTGAGCAGCGGCGCCAACTCCGACGGCACCGCCGATAACCTCGACCTGAGGATCGGCTCCGACGCGGTGCCGTCCGGGCCGGTGCTCCAGACCATGCCGTACACCTCGGTCGGCGACATCCCCGGCACCCACGTGGACCCAGGCA
Source organism: Actinacidiphila sp. bgisy145 (assembly GCF_057708125.1). Taxonomy (NCBI): domain Bacteria; kingdom Bacillati; phylum Actinomycetota; class Actinomycetes; order Kitasatosporales; family Streptomycetaceae; genus Actinacidiphila; species Actinacidiphila sp. bgisy145. Next base: position 78,579 of record NZ_JBYIRL010000034.1, on the reverse strand, counting down.
CCGGCGCGGTCGTGCCCAACGTGACGCCGGGCTCGCTGTACCGGCCGGCGGGCATCTCCGTCGGCGGTGGCTCCCCGCAGGCGCAGTCCCAGGGCGCCGCGGGCACGAAGGCGAACCTGCGGGCGGAGCTGGCGAGCGTCGGCGACGGCTCGGTCTACGTCTCCAACACCGGTGACAACGTGGTGGCGCGGCTGCGCGACGGCGCCACCAGCGTCATCGCCGGACAGCTGGAGGACAGCGGGGAGAAGGGCGACGGCGGCAAGGCCACCGACGCGACGCTCTACCAGCCGGCCGGCACCGCCGTGGACGGCAGCGGCGACGTCTTCATCGCCGACAGCGGCGACAACGTGGTCCGCGAGGTCTCCGCGAAGGGCGTGATCTCGCGCTTCGCCGGCACCGGGACCGCGGGCAGCCGGTCCTCCGCCAACGCGCTCACCACGCAGCTCGACGGCCCGGCGGCCGTGGCGGTCGACAGCGCGGGCGACGTGTACGTCTCCGACACCCGCAACAACCGCGTCCTCGAGGTGAACACCAGGCACAAGGTCGTCCGGGTGATCGGCACCGGCCGCGCCGGGTACGCCGGCGACGGCAAGGCCGCCACCCGCGCCCAGCTCGACCAGCCCACCGGGCTGGCCCTGGACGCCAAGGGCAACCTCTACGTCGCGGACTCGGCGAACAACGTGATCCGCCGGGTGGACGCGGCGTCCGGGGCGATCAGCACCGTGGCGGGCGACTACGCCGCGGCCAGGGCCGACGACGGCCTCGGCGGCTTCGCCGGGGACGGCGGCGCGGCCACCTCCGCGCGGCTCAACGACCCGCAGGGCGTGGCCCTGGACGGCGCGGGCGACCTGTTCGTCGCCGACACCGTCAACAACGCGGTCCGCATGGTCACCCCCGACGGGACCATCACCACCGTGGTCAACAGCTCGGCCGCGCCCGGCGGCGAGAGCAGCGGCGCGGCGCCGACCGCCTCCAGGCTCAACAGCCCGATCGCGGTCGCGGTCGACCTGTCCACGCACCTGCTGTACGTGGCCGACACCCACAACAACGCGGTGGCGCAGGTGCTCGGGATCGCCCGGGCCGGCGACGCGGCCGGGCCCACGGCCCCCGCGACGTCCTGACCGGTCCGAGACCCGACGAGAGAGGAAGAGAGAGACGATGAGCACCACCGACTCCCGCAACCCCGGCCCGGCCGCGGGCCGCTCGGGGATGTCCCGCCGCCGCTTCATCACCAGCGCCGCCACACTGGCCGGCGCCGCCGGTGCGGCCGGCGTGCTGCCGGAGAGCCTGGCGCGGGCCGCGGCCGCGACCCCCGCCAAGGGCAGCCTGTCCCAGATCAAGCACGTCGTGTACGTGATGATGGAGAACCGGTCCTTCGACCACTACTTCGGCATGTTCCCCGGCGCGCGCGGCTTCAGCGACCCGACCGCGATCAGGCTGCCCAACGGCGACTCCGTCTTCCGGCAGCCCGACCCGGCGAACCCGGACGGCTACCTGGAGCCGTTCCACATGTCCACCATCAGCACCGGCGCGGCCGCGATACCGTCGCTGTCGCACGACTGGCGCGACCAGCACGCCTCGTGGAACCACGGCGCGATGGACGGCTGGCTGACCACCCACCTCGCCTCCGACGGCGAGGTCAACGGGTCCTACACGATGGGGTACTTCACCCGCGAGGACATCCCCTTCCACTGGGCGCTGGCGGAGTCCTTCACACTGCTGGACAACTACCACTGCTCGATCCTCGGCCCGACGGACCCCAACCGGCTGGTGTGGATGTCCGGCACCAACGACCCGCAGGGCAGGTTCGGCGGGCCGGTGCTGGAGACGGTCACGCCCAACCCGATGACGCACCCGTCGGCGGCGGAGGTCCTGTACGACGCCGGGTACAGCGTCAAGACGTACTTCTCCGGCGCGACCAGCGGGTTCAACGTCTTCTCCTGGTTCGCCAGCTTCCAGAACAAGACGGTGCCCACCGGGCTGTACAACGCCGTGATGAGCGGCGGCACCCTGTACGGCGACGGCACGCCCGGGAAGGCCGGCGACCCGCTGAACCCGACGGCGGCGGCCGACCCGGCGCTCGGGTTCGAGGAGGACTGCGCCAACGGGGTCCTCGCGGACGTGTCCTGGCTGTACATGCCGAGCGCGGCCGACGAGCACCCGCCGAACCTCCCGGCGGCCGGGGCGCAGTACCTCGCCTCGAAGCTGGAGGCGCTCGCGGCCAACGAGGAGCTGTGGAACTCGACCGTCTTCGTGCTCAACTACGACGAGAACGACGGGTTCTTCGACCACGTGCCGCCGCCGGTGCCCGACCCGCGCAGGTACCCCGAGGAGTTCGTCACCGTGCCCTCGCCGAAGGGCACCCCGGGCGGCGGGCTGCCGGCCGGCGGCGGCTTCCGGGTGCCGTGCATCATCGTCTCGCCGTGGACCGTGGGCGGCCGGATCTTCTCCGAGGTCTCCGACCACACCTCCGGGCTGCAGTTCATCGAGACGCTCACCGCGGCGGGCGGCCTGTCCGGCAACGGCCCGGTGAAGTTCACCCCGATCAGCACCTGGCGGCGCCGCACCTTCGGTGACTTCACCGGGGCGCTGCGCCTGAACGACCGCAAACCGGCCCCGAGCAACCCGCAGTTCGAGCCGGGCACCACCGCGGCCAACCTCGCCGCGCAGACCGCGGCCGCCGCCCAGCCGATGCCGTCGCGCCCCGGCGCGACGCAGAGCATGCCGGCGCAGCCGCACGGGCACTGACCGTCCGGCGCCGGCCCGTCCGAGGGCAGGGGGAACCGCGGGCCGTACGCCCACCCGGCGTACGGCCCGCGGCCACCCGCGCCGGTCGCGTGCCTCCGCCCGCCGGGGTGGCGGCCGCGGGCGCCGGGCAGGAATCCGGCCGAGGAGGTGGCGACATGGCACCGTTCGCCCCGGGAACGACGGTCGTCCGCAGGGACGTCTTCCGAGGCAGGGTCTGGAGCGCCCAGGCGCTCCGCGTGGTGAACGACGACCCCGAAGCGCTGGTCGCGGCCTGCCGCCCCGGCGCCCAGTCCCTGGCCCCGGCGGCCTGGATCGCGACGCAGGTGTCCGGGCAGCGGGTCGGGCGGATGCGGGCGCTGGACGACCTCGCCTCGGGCGACTGGCGGCTGGGCCGCTGGACCTGGCAGGACACCGTCCTGCTGCTCTGGAACCCCCCGGCGACGTACTTCAGCGTCAACGCCTTCTACGCGCCCGACGGCGACCACCGCCTCGACCACTGGTACGTCAACTTCCAGCGGCCGCTGCGCCGCACCGGCCTCGGCTTCGACACCTTCGACCTCCTCCTCGACCTCGTCGTCAGCCCCGACCTCTCCCGGTGGACCTGGAAGGACGAGGACGAGTACGCCCAGGGGCGCCGGCTCGGCGTCGTCGACGACACCGACCACGCCGCCGTCGAGGCCGCCCGCGACCAGGTGCTGGCCATGATCAAGAGCGCCGACGGGCCCTTCGCCCCCGCCGCGGGCTGGCACCGGTGGACCTCCTCCGCCAGCTGGCCGACGGCGCTCCTCCCCGCCGCCTCCGCGATCCCCTGACGCCGCGGGGGGCGCGGGCGCGGCCGCGGTTCCGGCCGGACCGGGGGACGTAACAGGTCGGGCGTGGCATCGTTTCGTGTTGTAGCGGGTCCGACGAAGGGGTCCGCGGCCTGTCCCGGAAGGAGCGCGGCATGCGCATGGCCGGTCCGCTGTATGCCCTGTACACGCGGCGGTTGCGCCGCAAGGTCGCCGCGTCCGGGCCGCTGCCGCGGCACATCGGGCTGATCATGGACGGCAACCGGCGCTGGGCCCGGCAGATGGGCCTGGCCAGCCCGAGCCAGGGGCACCGGGCGGGCGGCGAGCACGTGGAGGAGGTGCTCGGCTGGTGCGACCGGCTGGGCGTGACCCACGTGACGGTCTTCGTGTGCTCCACGGAGAATTTGGCCCGCCGCGACAGCGCCGAAGTGGCCTTCCTGATGGGCCTGATCGAGGACCTGGTCGGCCGGCGCCTGGCCGGGGCCGGCGCCCGCCGCCAACTGCACGTCGCGGGAACGCTGGACGCGCTGCCCGACCGTACCGCCCGCGTGCTGAAGGAGGCGGTGGCCGCGACGAGCGGCTGTGCGACCGGGGCCCACGTCACGCTCGCCATCGGCTACGGCGGCCGCCAGGAAGTGGTCGACGCGCTGCGCGAACTGCTCTACGAGCAAGCCGAGTCGGGCCGCACCCTGGGCGAACTCGCCGACGAGATCGACCTCGACGACGTGGCCCGGCACCTGTACACCGCCGGGCAGCCCGACCCCGACCTCGTCATCCGCACCAGCGGCGAGCAGCGGATGTCCAACTTCCTGCTGTGGCAGAGCGCCCACGCCGAGCTGTACTTCTGCGAAGCCTACTGGCCCGCCTTCCGCGAACTGGACTTCCTCCGCGCCGTCCGCAGCTACGCCGACCGCCGCAGCTCCTCCCCCACCCCGTAAGCCCCCGCCCGGTTTGGGCCCGGTGCTCCCGCCGCACCTCTTCCGCCCGGACAACGCCCGGGACACGGCCGCTTCCCCGTTGGTACGGTCGTCACTCCCGCCGTGCGGCACGGCCGCGGGAGCGCGAGGATCTGGGGGGATCTGTGAGCAGCCGGTCGATCGTCCGACGCGTGTCCACGGCCACGGCGGCGGCCCTTCTCGTGCCGTTGGCGCTGGCGTCGTGCCAGGGCTCCGCGCCCTCGAACCACCGGGGTCACGTGACTGCGCGCCCCACGCCGTCGGCGGACCCGCACACCGCCGACCCCGACCCGCGGCATCTGGCGCTGGGCGACTGCTTCACCGCGGACCGCACGCTCACCCTCATCGGTGCGACGATGCCCCTCGCGCCCGTGCACATCGTGCCGTGCACGAGCCGGCACGACGCCGAGGTGTACGGCCGGTTCACCTTCTACCAGGGCCGCCTGCCCTACCCCTCCTCGGAGGACCTGACGGACACCGCCGAGGGCGACTGCGAGAACCTCGTGACGCCCTACGACATGGACAGCTGGACCCTCTCCCCGACGGAGGTCCTGGCCCGCTCCCTCCTGCCGACGCGGGCGGAGTGGGCCGCGGGCGACCAGGACATCATCTGCTACTGGACGCACCGCGACGGCACGAGCGACGTCTCGCTGCGCCGCGACCGGACCACGCTCGACCCCGACCAGTACGCCTACCTCGACGCCACCGACCGGCCGGAGACCGCCCTCGCGCAGGACCCGGCGTCGCAGGGCGAGAACGACCTGTCCTCCTACCAGTTGTGGGCGGGCGGCATGGCCGACTCGCTCACCATCGAGGCGCAGTTGCTGCGCCGGCGCACCTGGCCCGCACGCGCAAGGGGCCCGCTCGACGCGCTGCTGCGCCGCGTCGACCTGCTCGCCGGGCGGTGGCGCGACGCTTCGGAGGACAGCACCCGCGCATCGATCAGGCGCGACACCCGTGCCCTCCGGAGCGAGGACTCGGTGCAGCAGGAGCGCGCCGTCCGCCAGGCGCTCGGCCTCACCGCCACCCGCGCGCGCTGACACCGCTTCATCACGGGTTGGGCGGGGGCGGGGCCGCGGGGGGCTTGACGCTTGGCTGGGGGCGGGCCTATGTTGACATTTGCAGATAGGAAAGTTTACTAACAGTGAATTGGGGGAGGATGGCGCGCATGGCTGGCACTCCCGGAACGCCGCGCGTCCTGCGCGCCATGAACGACCGCGCCGCGCTCGACCTCCTGCTGGAGCACGGCACGCTCTCGCGTACCCGCATCGGCAAGCTCACCGGCCTGTCGAAGCCCACCGCGTCGCAGTTGCTCGCGCGGCTGGAGGCGGCCGGGCTGGTGCTGGCCACCGGCACCACCGCGGGCCGCCCGGGGCCCAACGCCCAGTTGTACTCGGTGAACCCGGCGGCCGCCTACGTCGCCGGGCTCGACGTGAAGACCGAGCGGATCAGGGCCGCGGTCGCCGACATCACCGGCCGCACGGTCGGCGACTTCCGGCTGCCCACGCCGACCCACCCGGCCGGCAGCGCCGTGCCGCAGGTGGTGCAGGCGCTGGAGGGCGCGCTGAAGGCCGCCGGGCTCGGCCGCGCCGACCTGCACCGGGTGGTGATCGGCACCCCTGGCGCGTTCGACCCGAGCACCGGGCGGCTGCGCTACGCCAGCCACCTGCCCGGCTGGCACTCCCCCAGCCTGCTCGACGAACTGGCCGCCGCGCTGCCGATCCCGCTGGAGTACGACAACGACGTGAACCTCGCCGCGATCGCCGAGCAGCGCCTCGGCGCGGCCCGCGGCCACGGGGACTTCGCGCTGCTGTGGAACGAGGAGGGCATCGGCGCGGCCTTCGTCCTCGGCGGGCGGCTGCACCGCGGCTGGACCGGCGGCGCCGGCGAGGTCGGCTTCCTGCCGGTGCCCGGCACCCCCCTGGTCCGCAACGTCGCCAAGGCCAACAACGGCGGCTTCCAGGAGCTGGCCGGGTGCAACGCGGTCCTGCGCATCGCCCGCGAACTCGGGATCGACGTGCCGGACGGCAGCCTGGAGGACGCCGCGGCCGAACTGCTGCGCCGGGCCGCGCAGTTCCACCAGGAGGCGGCCGGCGCGGACGGCGGCGGCGAACCCGCGGGCCCGTACGCGGAGTTGCTGGCCCGCTGCGCTACCGGGCACGCCATCGGCCTCGCCTCGATCGTCGCGGTGCTCGACCCGGAGCTGATCGTGCTGGCCGGCGACGTCACGGTCTCCGGCGGCGAGCCGCTGCGCGCCCTGATCCAGTCCGAGCTGGCCGAACTGGCCGTACCCCGGCCCCGGTTGGTGCTCGGCACCGTCGCGCTGCACCCCGTGCTGAGCGGCGCCCTGGAGAGCGCGCTCGCCACCACCCGCGACGAGGTGTTCGACACCTCCCGCTGACCCCGCACCCGCGACCGCACCCGTGGCGGCCACCACACCCACGGCAATCCGACCCGGCGGCCGCCGTTCTCGTGACGGCCCCCGTGGTCGTGGTCCTCTTCCTCGCATTCGCACAGAAAGCCTTCATCGAAGGTGTGACGCTGACAGGAGTCAAAGGTTGAAACTCGCAGTCGTGGGCGGCGGTTCCACCTACACGCCCGAACTGGTCGACGGGTTCGCGCGGTTGCGGGACACGCTGCCGGTGGAGGAGCTGGTGCTGATCGACCCGGCCGCCGAAAGGCTGGAGCTGGTCGGCGGGCTGGCCCGGCGGATCTTCGCGAAGCAGGGGCACCCCGGGCGGATCGTCACCACCGACGACGTCGCCGCGGGCGTGGCCGGCGCCGACGCGGTCCTGCTCCAACTGCGCGTCGGCGGACAGGCCGCGCGCAACCAGGACGAGACCTGGCCGCTGGAGTGCGGCTGCGTCGGCCAGGAGACCACCGGCGCGGGCGGGCTCGCCAAGGCGATGCGCACCGTGCCGGTGGTGCTCGACATCGCCGAGCAGGTGCGCAGGACCGCCCCGGACGCCTGGATCATCGACTTCACCAACCCGGTCGGCATCGTCACCCGGGCGCTGCTCCAGGCCGGGCACAAGGCGGTCGGCCTGTGCAACGTGGCCATCGGCTTCCAGCGGAAGTTCGCCCGGCTGCTGGACGTCACCCCCGAGCAGGTGCACCTCGACCACGTGGGCCTGAACCACCTCACCTGGGAGCGCGGGGTGCGGCTGGGCGGACCGGACGGCGCGGACGTGCTGCCGCGGCTGCTCGCCGAGCACGGCGACGCCATCGCCGAGGACCTGCACATGCCGCGCACCCTGGTGGACCGGCTCGGCGTCGTGCCGTCGTACTACCTGCGCTACTACTACGCGCACGACGCGGTGGTGCGCGAGCTGGGCACCAAGCCGTCGCGGGCCGCCGAAGTCGCCGCGATGGAGAAGCAGTTGCTGGCGATGTACGGCGACCCGGCGCTGGACGAGAAGCCGGAGTTGCTGTCCAAGCGGGGCGGCGCCTTCTACTCCGAGGCGGCCGTCGCGCTCGCCGCCTCGCTGCTGCGCCCGCCGTCGCCGTCGTGGACCGGCGACGTGCAGGTGGTCAACACCTACAACAACGGCACGCTGCCCTTCCTGCCGGACGACGCCGTCGTCGAGGTGCCCGCGCGGGTGGACGGCACCGGCGCCACCCCGCTGCCGGTGCCGCCGCTGGAGCCGCTCTTCGCCGGCCTGGTCGCGAGCGTCACCGCGTACGAGGACCTGGCGCTGGACGCGGCGCTGCGCGGCGGCCGGGACCGGGTCTTCGCCGCGCTGCTGGCCCACCCGCTGATCGGCCAGTACGCGTACGCCGACGGCCTGACCGACCGGCTGATCGCGCACAACCGGGAGCACTTCGCGTGGGCGTGACATCCGAGCCGCTCGTCCCCGGCGGCGTCCTCGCCGTCGACGCGGGCAACAGCAAGACCGACGTGGCGCTGGTCGCCGCCGACGGACGGGTGCTGGGCGGCGCCCGCGCCGGCGGCTTCCAGCCGCCGGTCACCGGGGTCGACCGGGCCGTGGCGGTCGTCGCCGACGCGGTGGAGCGCGCGGCCGCGGCCGCCGGGCTGCCCGCGGCGGGCGACCGCGGCGGCCGGCCACTGGCCGAGCACACCTCGGCGTGCCTGGCCAACGCCGATCTGCCGGTCGAGGAGCGGCAGTTGCGGCAGGCGCTGCACGCGCGCGGCTGGGCGCGCGAGACCCACGTCGCCAACGACACGTTCGCGGTCCTGCGGGCGGGCGTGGCGCAGCCGCGCGGCGTCGCCGTGGTGTGCGGCGCCGGGATCAACTGCGTCGGGCTGCTGCCGGACGGGCGCACCGCGCGCTTCCCCGCGATCGGGAAGATCTCCGGTGACTGGGGCGGCGGTTCGGGCCTGGCCGAGGAGGCGCTGTACCTCGCCGCACGCGCCGAGGACGGCCGGGGCGGCCCGACCGCGCTGGCCGCGGCACTGCCCGCGCACTTCGGGCTGCGCACCATGTACGAGCTGATCGAGGCGCTGCACCTGGCGCACATCCCGTACGAGCGGCGGTACGAGCTGACGCCGGTGCTCTTCGCGACCGCCGACGCGGGCGACCCGGTGGCCCGGTCCGTCGTCGACCGGCAGGCCGAGGAGGTGGTCGCGCTCGCCACGGTCGCGCTGCGGCGGCTGGAACTCCTCGACGACGAGGTGGACGTGGTGCTCGGCGGCGGGGTGCTGGCGGCGGGCAACGCCCGGCTGCTGGACGGCGTCACCGCCGGGCTCGCCGCGGCCGCGCCCAAGGCCCGCGCGCACGTGGTCACCGCGCCCCCGGTGCTCGGGGCGGCACTGCTCGGCCTGGACCGCACCGCGGCCCCGCCCGACGCGCACACCGCGCTGCGCGCGCACTACCGGTAGGGCGGGGTCCGGGGCCGGGCCCGGCGCACAGGGTGGCCAGGAACCGCGCGGCGGCCCCAGGCGTGTGCAGAGGTAGCAGACGGCAGCCATACTGTGCTGCACACCGAACGCTCTGTGGGGAGGGTGCGTGACGCAGACGCCAACCGGCAACACCACGGGCACGGCACAGGTGCCGGCGCCGGTACCGGGCCAGGCGCGGGGCCACCAGGGCGCCCCCGCCCACCCGTTGCCGCCGGCTGCGCACGCCCCGCGCCGCGCCGCCTGGCGGGAGTCCCTCACCCGGGTGCGCGCGGCGGCCACCACGGAGCCGGGCCGGCTGCGCGTGGTCGGCGCGGTACTGGCCGTCGTCGTGGTCGCCTTCGGCGCCGTCACCGCGTGGCAGGTCGCCGAACGGCAGTCCGCGGCGGGCAACGTGATCGACCACAGCGGCCCGCTCAGCGCCAACGCCGCCGAGATCTACCGGTCCCTCGCCGACGCGGACGCCACCGTCGCGGGCGGCTTCCTCGTCGGCGGCGAGGAGCCGAAGGCGGTCTCCGACCGCTACCAGAGGGACATCACCACCGCCGCCGAACTCATCGCCGACGCCGCCGCGAACAGCGCCGGGTCCAAGGAGGCGCGCACCCAGATCGCCGCCCTCAACAGCCAACTCCCGCACTACACCGAGCTGGTGGCGACCGCGCAGGCCGACAACCGGCAGGGCCTGCCGCTCGGCGGCGCCTACCTGCGCTACGCCGACCAGCAGATGCGCAAGCAGGGCGGCCTGCTGGACGCGGCCGACAAGCTCTACCAGGCGGAGAACGGCCGGCTCGGCGCCGACTACGCCGACGCGAAGGCCCTGCCGTACGCGTCGTGGGCGCTGGGGGTGATCGCGCTGGGCACGCTGGTGTGGGCGCAGCGGCGGCACTACCGCCGCACCAACCGGGTGTTCAACCAGGGCATGCTGACCGCGACGGCGGCGACATCGGTGGTGCTGCTGTGGCTGGTCGCCGCGCACACCGTGGCCCGTACCGACCTCACGGACTCCTACCACCACGGCGCGCAGTCGATGCAGGTGCTCAACAACGCCAGGACCGACGTGCTCCAGGCCCGCGGCGACGAGAACCTGACGCTGGTCGCGCGCGGTTCGGGCGACGCGTACGAGGAGAGCTTCAGCAAGGAGATGGACGCGCTGGCCGGGCCGGCCGCAGGCGACCAGGCGGGCCGGGGCAGCGAGTTGGCGCAGGCACTGGCGCTGGCCGACAAGGAGGCCGGGCGCGCCCCGGTGCGCTCCGCGATCGCGAACGTGGCCGAGTGGCGGCAGCGCCACACCGACGAGCGGTCGGCCGACGACAGCGGCGACTACACCACCGCGGTTGCCGAGGTGATCGGCGGGAAGAAGAGCAGCGGCGCCACCGTCACCGAGACCACCGCGCAGACCTTCGACGCGGTCGACACCAGCCTGGGCAGGGCCGTCGCGCAGGAGCAGCAGGAGTTCCACCAGGCCGCGACGGACGGGCGCGGCGCGCTCGCCCTGCTGCCGGTCGGCGCCGGGGTGCTCGCGCTGCTCGCCGCGGGCGCGGCGGTCATCGGCGTCGGGCGGCGCCTGTCGGAGTACCGGTGAGCGCCATGCGCACGGACACACGTACCCCGGGGCGGGGCCGGTCCGGCCGGGCCGGGAGCAGGGAGGTCGCGATGAGCCGTACAGCACGCGGATGGGGCGGGGTCGCGGCGATGGCGGCGGCGTGCGCGCTGACCGTCACGGCGGCGCTGGGCCCGCTGGGCGTGGGGCCGCTCGGCGGCGGTTCGGCCGCCGGGGACACCCCGGGGGTCGCCACGGGCCGGACCGTGCACGTCCAGGACGCCGCCGCCACCGACGCCGGCAGCTGCGCCACGCCCGAGGCGAGCCTGTCGCCGTCGTCCGGCAGCACCGACGGCGCCGCCGTGGAGCGGATCAGGAAGCGCGGCCGGCTCATCGTCGGCGTGGACCAGAACAGCTACCTGTGGGGCTTCCGCGACCCGGAGACCGGCGCCATCACGGGCTTCGACATCGACATCGTCAAGGCCATCGCCCAGAACATCCTGGGCAGTTCGGCGAAGGTGCAGTACCTGACCGTGCCGACCGACAAGCGGGTGCCGGACATACAGGACCACAAGGTCGACATGGTGGTGCGCACCATGTCGATCACCTGCGACCGGCTGAAGCAGGTCGCGTTCTCCATCGCCTACTTCGAGGCGGGCCAGCAGCTGCTGGTGCCCAAGGACTCCGCGATCACCGGCTTCGACGACAGCCTGGCCGGCAAGCGGGTGTGCACCGCCAGCGGCTCGACCGGGTACGCGAAACTCCAGCAGGGCGCCCACGGCGCGCGCGTCACCACCGTCGACAACCAGCTCGACTGCCTGGTGCTGCTCCAACTCGGCCAGGTCGACGCGGTGTTCACCGACAACGCGCTCGCCGCCGGACAGGCCGCGCAGGACCCGACGGTGCACCTCGTCGGCCAACCGGTCACCAAGGAGCCGTACGGTGTGGCCATGAACCTGGACGACCAGGACCTGGTGCGCCGGGTCAACCAGGTGCTGGCGGCCTATGAGGCGGGCGGCGCGGACAGCGCCTGGATGCACGCGTACGAGACCTGGCTCGCCAAGGACCTGCCGGGGGTCACCGGACCGCCGGCGCCGACGTACAAGTAGCGGCAGGAAGCGCCCGGTAGGACATATCAGCAGGACGTACCCGTAGGACGTACCAGTAAGGCCGACCGGCGGACGGGAAGAGAAAGAGGGTGTGATGGCGGTCGCGGGAGCCTCCGGCCCGGTCATGGGCCGGGAGGATGTCGATCTTGCGCTGGAACGGCTCGGCGCCGAGCACGAAGCCGTCGAGACCTCCCTGCTCGCCCTCCAGGACCACTCCGGGCGCAGACTGCTCGAAGGCGCCGAGCTGACCGGCGTCACCAAGGAGCGGTGGGAGCGCACCGACACGGCGATCACCGCGCTGTGGGCGCACTTCGACGCGTACACCGCCGCGCTGGACACAGCCCGCGAGCTGCGGGCCCGCCGCCGCTGGCCGACCCAGACCGAACTGGCCAGGCTCACCGAGCTGTTGCGCGGCGACGGCATCACCGTGGTCGGCGCGGCCGTGCCGGACCACGAGCGCTCGCTGACCGGACCGGCCCGCACCACCGAGCAGTTGAGCCTGGACGAGCTGGTCCGCCGGATGAACACCTGGTACGACCAGGCCATGGAGACGGTGGCCGCCGCGGACGCGGTGTGGTCCGCGCTGCCGGCCAGGATCGACCTGCTGGCCGCCGAGACGCAGCGGGTGCGCTCACTGGCCCACTCGGTGGGCGTCCGCCCGGGCGAGCACCCCGCCGGGGACGAATTGGAGGCGCTGGTAGCGGAGTTGAAGGAGCTGCGGGCCCGTACGGTGGCCGACCCGCTGGCCTTCTGGAACCCGCGGCCGGCCCCCGGCCGCCCCGACACCTCGGGCTACGACGACGCGGGGCGGAGGCTGGAGGAGATCCGGCGCGAGGTCGAGGCGGTGCTGCACGTGCGCGACGACGCCGAGCACCGGCTCGGGCGGCTGCGGGACGTGATGTCACGGGCCGACCGCACCCTCACCGAGGCGCGCGGCGCCCGGGTGGAGGTGCTCTCGAAGATCCTCGCCTCCGACGTGCCCGCGGTCAGCGGCCCGGCCGCCGCACTGCACGAACGGCTAGCCGCGGCCGAGGAGTTCGCCCGCACCGCGCAGTGGCACCGGCTCTCCCCGCTGCTCGACAGCCTGGAGGGCCACGCGGACGAGGAACTGCTGCGCGCCCGCGAGTCGTTGACCGCGGTCACCGCCCCGCTGGCGGTCCGGGCGGAACTGCGCGGCCGCCTCGACGCCTACCGCGCGAAGGTGGCCCGGCTCGGCATGGCCGAGGACCCGGTGCTGATCGAACGGTACGACCAGGCACGGCGGTTGCTGTGGACCGCGCCCTGCGACCTGGGCGCGGCCGAACGGGCGGTGCGCCGCTACCAGCAGGCCGTCACCGACCTGGGCGGCACCCCGCGCACCCCCACCGACCGGAGCCCGGCATGAAGGGGCCCGCGGGGACGGCACCGGGGACGGCCTCGGTTGCGGCATCGGGGACTGCCTCGGACACGTCTACGAATGCGGGCTCGCGTGCGATCGCGGGCCGGCGCGCGAGAATCGGCAGCGTCACCACGACCGGCGTACCGGTCGGCATCATGAGCGGCAGTGCGGCAGCGGCAGTCAGGGACCGGGACAGAAACAGGGAAGGCTGAGGGGGAGACCGTGAGCGAGTGCCAGCGACCCGGCTGCGGCGGGACCTTGGAGGACATGGGCGGCGGCGACCTGTACTGCGACACCTGCGGGCTGGCTCCGGCCGCGGCCGCGCCACCGGCCGCCCCGGTGGGCAGCGCGGGTGCGGGCGCGGGATCGGGTGCGGCCGGCGGCTCAGGCTCCGGTGCAGGCTTCGGTACGGGCTCGGGCGGCTCCGGCGGCTCGGGCGGCACCTCCGTCCCCGGCACGTCCTCCGCACCCTCCGCACCCTCCTCCCGCTCCTCGCGCTCCTCCCAGGCCTCCCGCCGCTCGGTCTCTGGGCGGCTCTCCCAGTCCCTCGCCGGCAGCTCCACCGGCCGCTCGGTGTCCGTGCGCAGCACCCGCGGCAGCGGCTCCGGCCCCACCCGCGGCAAGCTGGGCGCCGGCCTGGTCCCCGTACCCACGGTGCCGCGGGCCGACCCGGCCGCCGCCGTGCTGGCCAACCCCGAGGTGCCCGAGCGCAAGCGCTTCTGCAGCAAGGGCGAGTGCGGGGCGCCGGTGGGCCGCAGCCGCGAGGGGCGGCCCGGCCGCACCGAGGGCTACTGCACCAAGTGCGGGCACCCGTACTCCTTCACGCCCAAGCTGCGCCCGGGCGACGTGGTGCGCGGCCAGTACGACGTGGCGGGCTGCATCGCGCACGGCGGCCTCGGCTGGATCTACCTCGCCCGGGACCGCGCGGTCGCCAACCGCTGGGTCGTGCTCAAGGGCCTGCTCGACACCGGCGACGAGGACGCGCTGGCCGCCGCGGTCTCCGAGCGGCGCTTCCTCGCCGAGATCGAGCACCCCAACATCGTGCGGATCTACAACTTCGTCGAGCACCTCGACCAGCGCACCGGCACCCTCGACGGCTACATCGTCATGGCGTACGTCGGCGGCAAGTCGCTCAAGCAGATCGCCAACGAGCGCCGCACCCCCGACGGCAGGCGCGAACCGCTGCCGGTCGCCCAGGCGATCGCGTTCGCCATCGAGGCGCTGGACGCGCTCGGCCACCTGCACAGCCGCAACCTGCTGTACTGCGACTTCAAGGTGGACAACGCGATCCAGACCGAGGACCGGCTCGAACTGATCGACATGGGCGCGGTGCGCCGCATGGACGACACCGAGTCGGCGATCTACGGCACGGTCGGCTACCAGGCGCCGGAGATCGCGGAGGTCGGCCCGTCCGTCGCCTCCGACCTGTACACCGTCGCCCGCACCCTGGCCGTGCTGACCTTCGACTTCCAGGGCTACAGCAACATCTTCGTCGACAGCCTGCCCGACCCCGACAAGATCGAGGTCTTCCAGCGCTACGAGTCGTTCTACCGGCTGCTGGTGCGCGCCACCGACCCGGACCCGCACAAGCGGTTCTCCTCGGCCGAGGAGATGTCCGACCAGCTGCTGGGGGTGCTGCGCGAGGTCGTCGCCCTGGAGTCGGGCACCCCGCGCCCGGCGCTGTCCACCCTGTTCGGGCCGGAACTGCGGGTGGTGGACACGGAGTTGGTGCGGCCGCTGACCGGTGACACCTCGCGGCTGGGCGCGTCGCGGCCGCCGGACGCGCCGCGCCGGCCCCGCGTGGACCGGGGCAGGCGGGCGATCCCGGCGCAGGCCGGACCCGCGGGCGCCCCGGCCGTACCCGGTGCGGCGGGCGGCGGCCCCCTTCCCGGGCCCGGCTCCGTCCCCGGCGCCGTCCCCGTTCCCGTTCCCGGGCGGCCGATCGTCTCCCGGCTCGACGCGGCCGCGGCCGTCCTGGCGCTGCCCGTCCCGCACGTCGACACCGCCGACCCCAACGCCGGCTTCCTGGCCGGCATAGCGGCCGCGGCACCCGGCGAGGCGGTGGCCGCGCTCCGGTCCGCGCCGGTCGACTCCGTGGAGAAGCGGCTGCGCGCGGTGCGGGCCCACCTGGAGCTGGACGACCTGCCGGGCGCCCGCGAAGTGCTGCGCGGCCTCGACGAGTCCGAGGACAGCGCCGACTGGCGAGTGGTCTGGCACCGCGGCCTGGTCGCGCTGTGCACCGCCGACCACGCCACCGCGGCGCTCAGCTTCGACGCGGTCTACGACGCGTTCCCCGGCGAGCCCGCGCCGAAGCTGGCGCTGGGCATCTGCGCGGAGGTACTCGGGCAGCTCGACAACGCCGCCGAGTACTACCGCCTGGTGTGGACCACCGACCACAGCTACGTCAGCGCGGCCTTCGGGCTGGCCCGGGTGCTGCTGAAGTCCGGCGACCGGGCCGGGGCGGTGCGCGCGCTGGAGTCGGTGCCCGAGTCGTCCATCCACTACACCGCCGCCCGGGTGGCCGCCGTCCGGGCCCGGCTGCGCGACCGGGGCCCGCAGGAACCGCTGCTGCCGGACCTGTACTCCGCGGCCCACCAGGTCGAGGCCCTCCAGCGGCAGGGCCTGGACCACGACCGCCGCGAACAGCTCGCCACCGAGGTGTACGGCAGCGCGCTGGACTGGCAGCTGGCCGGCCGGGCCGGCGCGGGGGGTGCGGAGGGCGCGCCCGCGGTGCCGCTGCTCGGCGTCGCGCTGGACGAGCGCGGACTGCGGTTCGGCCTGGAGCGGTCCTACCGGGTGCTCGCCCGGCTGGCCGGCCAGACCGGTACGAGGATCGAACTGGTGGAGCGGGCCAACCGCTTCCGCCCCAGGACCTGGGTGTGAACCGATGCCACCACTGCCCGAGTCGGCGCACAAGGCGCCCGCGGCCCGCCCGGCGATCTGCCCGGGCTGCTCCGAACCGCACGACCCCGGGGACCGGTTCTGCGGTGCCTGCGGCCGCGATCTGAGCGCGCCGCCGCCGGTCGCGCCAGTCTCCCCGGAGGCCGCCGGGGAGCCGGCGGCCGGGGCGGACGGCGAGGGCGGTTCGGACGGCGCGGGCAGCTCGCACGACGCGGGCGGTTCGGGCGGCGGCGACACCACCAGCTCCTTCGTGCTCGCTCCCCCGCGGGGTGCCGCCTCCCCGCCGCCCTCCTCCGACGCCACACTCCCGCTCGGCTTCTCCGCCCACGGCGCCGACAGCACCGGCGCCACGGGCAACCGGGGTACGGGCAGCGGCGGTACGGGCAAGGACAGCACGGGCAGCGGCCACCCGGAGGCACCGTCCGGCCCGGTCTGCGTGGCCTGCGGCGTCGGCGGCGTGGACGACGACGGCTACTGCGAGCACTGCGGGCACGCCCAGCCCCGCCAGCGCGACCACCAGGAACGGGAGTTGGCGGGCGTCGCCGCGGTCAGCGACCGCGGGCTGCGCCACCACCGCAACGAGGACGCCTTCGCCCTGGCCACCGCCGCCCTGCCGGGGGGCGCCGCCGCCGTCGCGGCCGTGGTGTGCGACGGCGTGTCCACCGCGTACCGCCCCGACGACGCCTCCGCCGCCGCGGCCACCGCGGGCAGCGACGCCCTGGTCGCTGCCCTGGAACGCGGCACCGCGCCCGACGACGCGATGCGCGAGGCGCTGCTGACCGCCTTCGACGCGGTCGGCGCGCTCGCCGCGGAGGAGCCCAAGGAGCCGATCCACCGCAACTCCCCGGCGTGCACCTACGTCAGCGCGGTCGTCACCGGCCAGGTCTTCACCGTCGGCTGGATCGGCGACAGCCGCGCGTACTGGGTGCCCGACGACCGCGAGCGGCCCGCCGCCCGCCTCACCGAGGACGACTCGTGGGCGGCGCGGATGGTCGAGGCCGGGCTGATGTCGGAGGCCGAGGCGTACGCCGACGCGCGCGCCCACGCGATCACCGGCTGGCTCGGCGCGGACGCCGCGGAGGTCGACCCGCACGTGGCCGCCTTCCAGCCGGAGTGCCCGGGCGTGGTCGTGGTGTGCACCGACGGGCTGTGGAACTACGCCGAGTCGGCCGCGGAGATGGCCGAGGCGGTACCGGCCGACGCCCGCACCAGGCCGCTGGCGAGCGCGCGTTCGCTGCTCGGCATGGCGCTGGACGGGGGCGGCCACGACAACGTAACGGTCGCGGTGCTGCCGTTCCCGGCAGCGGCCGCAGGGGCAGGATCACCCTCCGCGTAGCCGGTCCGGGCGCGGCGCGCAGGCGCACCGCGCACGGCGGGGGCGGACGAGCACAGCGTGAAGGAGTACAGGAAGCGATGCCCAGTCTTTCGAAGTCGAACGTGCCGCAGTTCTCCGTGGACGTCTACCAGAACGCGTACCTGCCCGAGGGCGGCCGCGAGGTCAACGCGATCGTCACGGTGACCTCGACCGGCGGCGGCACGTCCGGCGGCCTGCCGCTGCCGGGCGGCGCGCCGTCGGCCGGTGTGGTCATCATGGTCGACTGCTCCGGCTCGATGGAGTACCCGCCGACGAAGATGCGCAACGCCCGGGACGCGACCGCGGCCGCCATCGACACGCTGCGCGACGGGGTGTCGTTCGCGGTGGTGGCCGGCACCCACCAGGCCCGCGAGGTCTACCCGGCCGACGGCGGCCTGGCGGTGGCCGACGCGCACACCCGCGCGCAGGCCAAGCAGGCGCTGCGCAAGCTCACCTCGGGCGGCGGCACCGCGATCGGGACCTGGCTGCGGCTGGCCGACCGGCTGCTGTCCGGCTCCGACGTCGCGATACGGCACGGCATCCTGCTCACCGACGGCCGCAACGAGCACGAGAAGCCGGAGGACCTGCGCGGCGCACTGGACCACTGTGCCGGCCGCTTCACCTGCGACGCGCGCGGGGTCGGCACGGACTGGGAGGTCAAGGAGGTCACCGGGATCGCCTCGGCGCTGCTCGGCTCGGTGGACATCGTCGCCGACCCGGCCGGTCTGGCCGCGGACTTCCAGGCGATGATGGAGAACGCGATGGGCAAGGAGGTCGCCGACGTGAGCCTGCGGGTGTGGACCCCGCAGAACGCCGAGATCGCCTTCGTCAAGCAGGTCGCGCCCACCGTGGAGGACCTGACCGGGCGGCGGACGCAGGCCGGCCCGCGGATCGGGGACTACCCGACCGGGTCATGGGGCGACGAGTCGCGCGACTACCACGTCTGTGTGAAGGTGCCGCCGGTCGTCGTCGGCCAGGAGATGCTCGCCGCGCGGGTCTCGCTGGTGCTCCCGGAGCCCGACGGCAGCACGCAGGTGCTGGCGCAGGGCCTGGTGCGGGCGCTGGGCACCGACGACATGGCGGCCTCCACCCGGATCAGCCCGCAGGTCGCCCACTACACCGGGCAGGCCGAGCTGGCGCAGGTGATCCAGCAGGGCCTGGAGGCCCGCAAGTCCGGGGACATGGACTCCGCCACGGCCAAGCTGGGCCGCGCGGTGCAGCTCGCCAACGCCTCCGGCAACGAGGACACCGCCAAGCTGCTGGCCAAGGTGGTGGACGTGGTCGACGCCGCGAACGGTACTGTGCGGTTGAAGCCCAAGGTCGCCGACGCGGACGAGATGACCCTGGAAACGCGGTCGACGAAGACCGTACGCGTGAAGAAGTAGCCATCGGGTACAACGTGCTCGCGCACAACCTTTGGAGCCGCCCGAACCCGGCGGAGGGGGAGCCGACACCATGCCGATCTGTGCCAACGGCCATCAGAACAGCGCCACCGACTGGTGCGAGGTCTGCGGCGTGCTGTTGACGGCACCGGCCGCGGGATCGCGGCCGGCGTCCTCCGCGACGTCGTCCTCGTCCTCGCCGTACTCGACGCCGCCGTCCTCGCCCTCGCCCCCCGGTTTCGGCGGCGAGGGCGAGGGCGGCGAACACTGCCCGAGCTGCGGGACACCGCGGGAGGGGGCGGCGCTGTTCTGCGAGGGCTGCCGCTACAACTTCCTCACCCACACGCCGACCGTGGTGCCGTCGCAGCCGGTTCCGCAGCCGGTTCCGCAGCCGGTCCCGCCGCCCGACTACCCGCCGTACCAGCGGGAGGACTCGCAGGCCTCGCGGCCCTCGCAGGTCAACCGCCCGGCGGAGTCGGTGCCGGACGGCTCGGTCACGGTCGGCTCCGGCTCGGGGGACTTCGAGCTGGAGCCGCCGTCCAGGCCCGCCCGGCGCTCGGACACCGGCGGCACCGGGAGCGGCCCGACCGGCTCCACCAGCAGCGGCCGGTCGTCCTCCGCGGCCGCGGGCACCAGCGCCGGCTGGGTGGCGGTGATCGCGGCGGACCGGGCGTACTTCACCGCGATGATGGCCCGCAGCGGCCCGGACGCCGGGCAGCTGTACTTCCCGGCGTTCTCCCCCGAGGTGGAGCTGCCGCTCACCGGGCACCAGGTCACGATCGGCCGCCGCCGGCACAGCACCGGCGAGGCGCCCGACATCGACCTGTCCCGCTCCCCGGAGGACCCGGGGGTCTCGCACCACCACGCGGTGCTGGTCCAGCAGCCCGACGGCTCCTGGTCGGTGGTCGACCAGGACTCGACGAACGGGACCACCGTCAACCTCGCCGAGGAGTCCATCCGGCCCTACCTGCCGGTGCCGCTCGCCGAAGGGGACCGGGTGCACGTCGGCGCGTGGACGACGATCACGCTGCGCAGGGCCTGAGCGCCGCCCGCGCAAGCCGGCCGGCCGGCCGCCGGTCAACCGCCGGTGAGCGGCCAGGTCAGCGGGCCGTCGGGGCGGTCCCGCCAGATCCACTGGTGCGTCCCGTCCACGGTCAGGCCGTAGCGGGTCCGGTCCGCGCCCCCGCCGAACACCCGTGCGGCCAGGCCGTGTTCGGGTGCCCCGGCCGGCGCGCCGACCGCGCCCCGCAGCGGCACGAAGTACGCGGGAGTGTCCAGGAACCGCCCCTGCGCGCGCCCGGGACCGTACACCGTCAGCGCCACCAGCCCCGCGGCCAGCGGCAGCAGCACCAGCCCGCCCGGCACGCACTGCTCCAGCCACGCCGGCGGCACCGACGGCAGCTCGCAGGTCGCCATGACCCGCTGGTACGGGGCGCCCGGCGGGTGGCCGAACGCGCCGTCGCCGGTGACCACCTCGACCGAGCGGGCCGCCTCGGTGCCGTACGCGTCCAGGTGGGCGCGGGCCGCGGCCGTGATCTCCGGCTCCAGGTCGATCGTGGTGACCGTGCCGGGGCCGAGCCGGTGGGCCATCAGCGCCGCGTTGTAGCCGGTGCCCGCGCCGATCTCCAGCACCCGTTCCCCGCCGTGCACCTCCAGCGCCTGGCACATCAGCGCCATCAGCGACGGCTGGCTGCTGGAGGAGACCAGTTCGCCGCCGACGACACGGGTGGCGATCGGCCGGTCCTCGTAGGCCCCGGCGAGCAGCCGCCCGGTGCGCTCCTCGCCCTCCTCCAGCACGAACAGCTCCCGCGGGACCTCGGCGAAGGCCGCCCGCCAGGCGGGGTCGGTCAGGCCGCCCCCGGCCACGATCCGGTCGACCATCCGGGCCCGCAGCTCCCCCGGGGCGGCGGCGTGCCGCTGCTCGTACCGCTGCCCGTGGCGCCAGTAGCGCCCGTCCTCCGGCCAGGTCCCGGCCATACCTCCATGGTGCGCCGGAAGGCCCGCCGACACGAACCGCCCCGCCTGCCGGCCTTCCGCCCGCCCCTTCCCGCTTCCCTTCCCTTCGGGAGCGGGCGCCGCGTCTGCGACGATGGAAGGGTGAATGAGATCCGGCGCGGCGAGTTGCAGCAGCAGACGTTCTACGAACTCGTCGGCGGCGAGGAGACCTTCCGCCGCCTCGTACACCGCTTCTACCTGGGCGTCGCCGACGACCCCGAGCTGCGGGCGATGTACCCCGAGGAGGACCTCGGCCCGGCCGAGGAGCGCCTCACCCTGTTCCTGATGCAGTACTGGGGCGGCCCGCGCACCTACAGCGACGAGCGCGGCCACCCGCGGCTGCGGATGCGGCACATGCCCTTCGCCGTCGACCGCGCCGCCCACGACGCCTGGCTGCGCCACATGCGCGCCGCCGTCGACGAGCTCCAGCTCCCCGGCGACCAGGAACGCCAGCTCTGGGACTACCTCGTCTACGCCGCCGCCTCCATGGTCAACACCCCCGGCTGACCCCGGCCGCCGGCCCCCCTCTGCCCCCGTGTCCCCCCGGCCGTCCCCTCGGCGGCGCCCGATCCGTCCGCTGGCCGGACCATCACGATCGGATTGCGACATACGCCGCACCGACTCGCGGATGGCCACCGTGCGCCGGACGGAGCCGGAGACCGCGTGGTCGACACCGCTGACCTGGATCGTCAGCGGGGCGCCGCCCAACCGCTCCCGGGTGCTGCTGGAGCTGGAACAGGACCACATCGGGGTCTGGCCGGACCGCCCGGAGCAGTAGGGCCGCGCCGGCGGCCGGTCAGGAAGGCGAGACCGTCAGCCCGGACGCCCCGGACGCCGAGCGCGTCGCCACCGAGCCGTAGCCGGTGCGCAACCGCAGCCACGGGCCGGCCGCGAGCACCGCGACCGCCTCGCCCGCGGCCTCGCCGGAACGCCGCGCGGGCAGGAACCCGAGCGCGTGGGCGGCATGCACCACGCGCAGGGTCACCCCGGCCCCGCCGCCGGGCAGCGGCCGGCTCCAGAGCTCCTCGGCGAGCGCGTCCAGCTCCGCCCGGGAACGCCGCTCCGGCACCAGCGCCTCCGTCCGCGCCCGGAACTCCGCGACCGCCCTCGCCGCGACCTCCCGTACGACGGCCGCCTCCAGCTCCGCGACCCGCCGCCAGCCCTCCCGCGGCGGCAGCAGCCCGGCCCAGGCCGGACCCGTGACGGACGGCGGCACCGTGAACCGTCCGCCCCCGACCGCCTCCCCGACCGCCTCCAGCAACTGCCCGGCCGACACCGTCGCGTCCACCGCCGCCGCTATCCCGTCGCCGCCGAGCGCCAGGCTCTTGACCGCCAGCACCCCGCCGAACGGCGGCTGCCCGAACACGCCGAGCGCCGCCTCCCCGGCCGCGGAACGCAACCGCACCACCGCGGCCTTGTCCCACCTCACCAACCGCCCCAGGAACGCGGCGAGGTCGGCCTCCACCACCGCCGCCCCGCCCGGTCCCTCGGCGAAGCCGAGCCGCACGCTCACCCGACCACGGCCCCCTCGTCGCGGTAGCGCTCCAGGAACGCCCGCTCCTCCTCGGTGATCCGCCGCGGCCGCTGCTCGGCCAGCAGGTACGGCACCACGACCGTCGCCGCCCGCGCGTACACCGCCTCGTCGTCCTTCACCTCGTACCTGACCGTCATCGACGCGGCGTTGATGCTGTCCACCCACGTCTCGATCGCCACCGGCTCGTACCGGTGCACCAGAGGCCGCAGGTAGTCGATCTCGTGCCGGGCCACCACCGACCCGCCCGAGAACGTGCCCCCGCCTTCCCTGTCCGCCAGCCGGAACATCAGGTCGATCCGCGCTTCCTCCAGATACCGCAGGAACAGCACGTTGTTGACGTGCCCGTACGCGTCCATGTCGCCCCAGCGCAGCGGACAGCGGAAGACGTGCCGGGCCATCAGCCGCGCGTCAGCTTCTTGTACGTGGCCCGGTGCGGGCGCGCCGCGTCCGGCCCCAGCCGCTCGACCTTGTTCTTCTCGTACGACTCGAAGTTGCCCTCGAACCAGAACCACTTCGAGTCGCCCTCGTACGCCAGGATGTGCGTCGCCACCCGGTCCAGGAACCACCGGTCGTGGGAGACGACCACAGCCGCACCCGGGAACTCCAGCAGCGCGTTCTCCAGCGACGACAGCGTCTCCACGTCGAGGTCGTTGGTCGGCTCGTCGAGCAGCAGCAGGTTCCCGCCCTGCTTGAGGGTCAGCGCCAGGTTGAGCCGGTTGCGCTCACCACCGGACAGCACCCCGGACGGCTTCTGCTGGTCCGGGCCCTTGAAGCCGAACGCCGACACGTACGCCCGCGACGGCATCTCCACCTGTCCGACGTTGATGTAGTCCAGGCCGTCCGAGACGACCTCCCACAGCGTCTTCTTCGGGTCAATGTTCGCCCGGCCCTGGTCCACGTACGAGATCTTCACCGTCTCGCCGACCTTGATGGTGCCGGAGTCCGCCTGCTCCAGGCCCTGCAGCATCTTGAACAGCGTGGTCTTGCCGGCGCCGTTCGGCCCGATGACGCCGACGATGCCGTTGCGCGGCAACGTGAACGACAGGTCGTCGATCAGCACCTTCTCGCCGAACGCCTTGTGCAGGTGGTCCACCTCGACCACGACCGACCCGAGCCGCGGACCCGGCGGGATCTGGATCTCCTCGAAGTCCAGCTTCCGCATCTTGTCGGCCTCGGCGGCCATCTCCTCGTACCTGGCCAGTCGGGCCTTCGACTTGGCCTGCCGCCCCTTGGCGTTGGAGCGGACCCACTCCAACTCCTCCTTCAGGCGCTTCTGCCGCTTGGCGTCCTTCTGCCCCTCGACCTTCAGCCGGGATGCCTTGTTCTCCAGGTACGTCGAGTAGTTGCCCTCGTACGGCAGCGCCCGGCCGCGGTCCAGCTCAAGAATCCACTGCGCGACGTTGTCCAGGAAGTACCGGTCGTGGGTCACGGCCACCACGGTGCCCGGGTACTTCGCCAGGTGCTGCTCCAGCCACTGCACCGACTCCGCGTCGAGGTGGTTGGTCGGCTCGTCCAGCAGCAGCAGGTCCGGCGCCTCCAGCAGCAGCTTGCACAGCGCCACCCGGCGCTTCTCGCCACCGGACAGGTTCGTCACCGGCCAGTCCCCGGGGGGGCAGCCGAGCGCGTCCATCGCCTGCTCCAGCTGAGCGTCCAGGTCCCACGCGTTCGAGTGGTCCAGCTGCTCCTGGAGCTTGCCCATCTCCTCCAGCAGCGCGTCGGAGTAGTCCGTCGCCATCTGCTCGGCGATCTCGTTGAACCGGTCGAGCTGCGCCTTCGTCTCCGCGACGCCGTCCTGCACGTTCTCCAGGACCGTCTTCGACTCGTCGAGCGGCGGCTCCTGGAGCAGCATCCCCACGCTGTAGCCCGGCGACAGGAACGCGTCCCCGTTCGACGGCTGCTCCAGCCCCGCCATGATCTTCAGCACGGTGGACTTACCGGCGCCGTTCGGGCCGACCACACCGATCTTCGCGCCCGGCAGGAAGCTCAGCGTCACATCATCGAGGATGACCTTGTCGCCGTGCGCCTTACGCGTCTTGCGCATCGTGTAGATGTACTCAGCCAAGAGAAACCGTCCGGCAATCGAGAAGGGCCAATGTGCGGCTCCGCCGCGTGAGGGCAGATACGCCCCATCTTGCCAGCCGTCCACCCCAGGGGGCGAACGGGTAGGTCAGCCCCGCCCCGTACCCGAACCGTTCCCGGCCCGCCCTGCCCGTCCCCGCGGCCCGGTCCGGCCCCGGCGGAGCCGGTCCAACCGGTTCGGCCGCACCGGAGCCGGCCGAGCCTGGGACTGCCGTGCCTGCGCCGACCGGGCCTGACCGTCCCGGGCCCGGCCGGACCGGGCGGTCAGGCGGGACCGGGCAGTCAGGCGGGCTGGACGGACAGGCGCGCCCGCCCGTCCAGCCGGCTCACACCGATCAGGCGGCGGAGTTCTTGCGCGCGTTGCGGCGGAAGAAGAAGACCGCTCCCCCACCGACCACCACGAGGGCGACCGCTATGCCCGCGATCATCGGGGTGGCGCTGCTGCTACCGGTCTCGGCGAGGTTGCCGGTGTCGGACGCGGACGCCGGGCTGGGCTGGTTGGTCGCCGGAATGGTCGGCGGCGCGGTGGCCGCCTTGCAGTCCAGCACGCCCTTGAACGTCTTCACCGACTTGTCGGGCAGCGCGATGTCGATCTTGTAGCCCTGGTCCTCGGCGACGGGGACCGTGATCGTCTGCGACTCGCCGGGGGCGATGGTGTAGGTCTTCCCCTCCAGCGTGAAGGTGAAGGACTCGTCGCCCTTGTTGCTGGCACTGACGTCCACACCGGACTTGGAGCAGTTCACCTGCGCCGACAGCGCCGGTATCGGGCCCTGGTCCGCCCACGTGGCCGTCGCGGTGGCCTTGATCTCCGACTGGCTGGTGCCGGCCAGGATCATGGTCTGGCTCGGGCCGTTGGTCTTGGAGTTGGTACCCGCGAAGGCGCGACCGACCGGCACGCTGGTCGTCGCGGACACCGTCACCGAGGTGCTGCCCTCCTTGGTGCCCGCGGGCACGTCGAAGTACAGCTGGCTGCCGTCCGAGACCGACGTGACCGGCTTGCCGTCACCGTCGACGAGCTTCACGCCGTCGGGCGCGTCAGCGGCCAGGACCGCCTGGGCACCGGTCGCGCTGGTGTGCGCGGTGATCGGGCCGATCCGCCCGCCGGACTTGCCGGACACCGACGGCGGAGTCAGCTCCAGCGACGGCGACGGCTCCGCGACGGCCTGCGCGGACTGGTCGAGGTAGTCCGCCAGCTTCTCCGCGGCCGGGTCGTTCGCGGCGGCCTTCGGGTCGTCGGAGAGCCGCCAGATCGCGACCTGGGTGCCGGCCGCGGCCGACTCCTTGGTCAGCGGACCCGATCCCGCGGTGGTCGCCAGCGCGCCGAGGTCGTTGACCGTCGGGAAGGAGTGCTGGAGTATCCAGGTGATCTTCCCGGCCACGTCCTTGTCCCGGCCCTCCTGGGTCAGGGACGTCGCGCTCCAGGGGACCTCGTGGTAGACGGCGTTGCCGCTGGTGTCGGCGCCCCTGTAGAGGTCGATGCAGTAGGTGTAGACGCTGGTGCCGTCGTCGAGCTTCAGCTGGAACAGGCCGGCCAGCTCGGGAGCGGACTTGCCGCTCTTGTCGGTCACGGTCGCGCCGCCGTACATGCCCGGTGCGAGCTCGCCGAGCTTGCCGGTCGCGCCGCCGGACGTCGTGGTGGCTGTGCTGTCACCGGAGTTGCCGCCGTCGGCGGCGGCCGTGGTCGCGCCGGCGAACACGCCGGCCGCGAGCAGGCCGGCCGTGACACCGGCCGCCGCGAAGCGGGCAGCACCCCGTCTGTAGGTGTTGAACATGAATTTTCCCCTCCGGGCGAGGTACCTGGTCGTGATGAAGGGGTTGACCCCGCCTGTGCCGAGCCCCCGTACATACGAACGCCGAAATCCTAGGAACCGCGCATGTGATCCCCACAGTCGAGAGCCGCCCGAGCGGCATTCGAATCTCAATCGTTATGCGCGAAGGGCGTGTCTCCGTCATTGTCGATAAATCATTGACACAATTCACGCCACGAATACCCGCGCGTATTCACCCGCCGCTCGCACGCCGTACGGCCCACGTCAGCCCCGCTCACGGCACCGCAGCCGTCAACTCCGGTGCGGACGGCCGGACTTCCGCCCCCGCACCTGCGCTCGCCCCGCCGCGGCCGCCGGAACGGCTGAATCGTGCCACACCGCGGGCGAGGTCGTGCCCGATCGCCACCGCCTCCAGCTCCGCCGCGAGATAGCGGCGGCCGTCCTTCTCGTCCTCCCTGATCCGCAACCGGCCCTGCACGACCAGCGGTTCACCGAGGCAGACGGACTCCTTCACATTGCTTCCGAGGTTCCGCCACGCACGCACGGTGTAGAAGCTCGTCGCGCCGTCGGTCCAGGCGCCGCGCTCGGCGTCCCAGCGCCGCGTGGTGGTCGCGAGCCGAAAACGGGTCACGACCAGACCGGTGGCCGTCACCTGGCTCTCGGGCTCGGTCGCGACATTTCCCACAACCGTCACCAGCGTCTCGTTCATCGCGCATTCCTTTCGTCCGCCGCACTCCCGTGTGGAACGCGGCAAGACCATCTTGCGCGAAATCGGACGACTGAGGAAAAAAGATCCGGAAAATGTGGATAGCCCGCCTGTTGTGGATAACTTCGTCACCCGGACGAGTGAGACGAGCGCTCCACAGCCCGCCCGAGCGGCAGCGGCGCACCGGTCGAGCCCTCCGCGGACCTGCCGGCCGGGACGAGCCGGGCGGGCGCCGGAGCGGAGCCTGCCACGACCGCGTACTGCTCGCGCACCTCGCGGTAACGCATCAACTCGGCCGCGACCGGTTCGAGGACCCGGGCCCGACCGCAGTCGGCCGCCGCATCCCGCAGCCGCCGCTCGGCGGCCTGGCCGTACCTCCTGGCCGGTCCGCGCGCGGCGATCCGGCAGGTGCCGGAGATCAGTGGACCGCCGAGCCCGCCCACCGCGACCGTGACGAGCGGCGGCCACCACGACATGTCCAGCGAGCCGGAGCCGACCGCGGACAGGCAGACCACCCCGGCCAGCGCGAGCGCCATCAGCAGCCACTGCACGGCCGCGGCCACGGACCACCAGCCGGGCCGCTCCGGCGTGCGCGGCCGGGCCCGGACCGCCGCGGCGTCGAGCGCCGCCGGCAGCCCTTCCCCGCCCCGCCGTGCCGCGTCGCGCACCGCCCTGGCCCACGGCGCGGGCAGTCCGCGCGCGGCGTCGGCCGCAAGTCCGCGCACCGCCTCGTCGATCACCGGCCGCGACGCCGTCGGCCGCGCCGGCACTTCCTCCTTGTCCGCGCCCGCACGCGCGGGCGCGCGGACAACGGACGGGCGGGCAATGGGCTGCCGCGGCACCGTTTTCCCTCGACCGAGTGAACCGGTCATTTTCCGGGCGAAACGGGAACAGCTCGCGGCTCCGGCCCGTTCCCCCAACAGTCGACTCCACGGAGTGCCGCAGGCGTCCCATGCGGCACTCGCCCACTCCTTTTCCGCCGACTGACCGGCGCCGGCCGCTCCCACCGCGTCCGCGAGCCGGTCGACGAACTCCTCACGCGCCGGATCGGTGAGCCCGGCGCCGCCCTCACCGACGTAGAGCGGCTGAAGCCCGCTCGCCACGCGGTCCATGTCCGCCGCCAACCGCCGCCCCGCAGCGGCGCGTTCGGAGACGATCTGGGCCAGCACGGCGCGCAGGTCCGGCACGCCCTGCCCGGTGAGCGCGGAGGCGGCGAGCACGACGGCCCCCGCTTCGCCGTGCTCGCCGACCGCCAGCCCGTCCTCGTCGAGCAGCCGCCGCAGGTCGTCGAGGACGAGGTCGGCCGTGTCCCCCGGGAGGCGGTCGACCTGGTTCAGCACCAGCACGGTGACATCGGCGTGCCCCGCCAGAGGCCGCAGATACCGCTCGTGCAGTGCCGCGTCGGCGTACTTCTCCGGGTCCAGCACCCACACGACGACGTCCACCAGCCGCAGCAGGCGGTCCACCTGCTCGCGGTGCCCGGGGGCGGCGGAGTCGTGGTCGGGGAGGTCGATCAGCACCAGCCCGTCGAGGCTCAGCTCCTTGGCAGCACCGAGGTCGCCACCGATCTCGGCGCTGTCGCCAACTGCACAGTGGGAAGCGTCGTCCGCGGCCGCGGCCTGGCCGGGCAGACAGGGCGCCTGGCCACCGGGATACTTCTCGTCCCGCCCGTCGGCCGGTGCTTCCGCGTCCGCCTCGGCTGCCGCGCCTGCCTCCCCGGACGCCGGGGCCGAGGTGTCCCGCAACCCGTAGCGGGCGTAGCGGTCCTGCGGCGCCACACCCAGCCGGTCGAGCAGTCCCGCCGCCCGCTCCGGCTGCCACGCGCAGGAGACCGGTCGTGAGGTGGTGGGCCTGCGCACACCTGTGGCGGACAGTTCGAGCCCGGTCAGCTCGTTGAAGAGCGTGGACTTGCCACTGCCGGTAGCCCCTGCCACGGCGACCACGGTGTGGTCGAGCGACAGCCGCCGCCGCTCGCCGACCCGGGCGAGCAGCTCGCTGCTGTCGGCCAGCTCGTCCGGGCTGATCCGGGTCCTGGACAGGCCGAGCAGTTCGCCGAGGGCTTCGACCCGCACGGTCAGCGGGTCGGCCACCGTCGGCTCGGCTGATGCGTTCGGGTCGTCCAGGGCCGAGGGGCTGGTGGCCACCGGGTTCACCTCTCCTTCTGCAGTACGGACAGGGCGGCGATCAGGGCGGACTGCTGTCCGGCGGTGACGTCGTAGCCGTCGATGGGCGCGAGCCGGCGTTCGCGTTCGCGGGACAGCAGTCCGGCGACGGCGTCGTCGAGCAGGGCGCGGGCGGCGTCGCGCAGCCGTACGGCGGCCTGGGCGCCGAGGGTTTCGGCCAGTTGCTCGCCGGCCGGCCGACCGGCCCTGCCGCCGAGCAGCACCGTGGCGAGGAGTGCGGCGATGTCCTCCGGGTCGGTGGCCGGCCGGTCGGCGGAGCGGGCGGCACGGGCCTCGGTGTAGGCGAGCTCGGTCACACCGCGCCGCCAGCGCCGTACTCCCTTGTCGATCCGGGCCGCGACGGCCACCCGGTCCCGGTCGGGGCGGGAGGTGGGTTCGTCGAGCAGCGCGGCTCCGGCCGGCTCGCGCTGCCACGCCTCGGCCACGCGGTCGTCGGCGGCGTCGGTCTCGGTGCGCAGCAGGGCGGCCAGTTCCTCGGCCAGGGCGCGCTGGAGCGCGTCGGGGCCGCAGGCCGGATAACTCTGCCAGTACGCCAGCGCCTCTCCGGCGAGTGGGCTGCCCTCCTCGATCGCGGCCGCGGTGCGGGATGCGGCCTGCTCGTAGGATTCCTCGGCGGCGCGGGTCAGCCGCTGGGCGGCCGCATGCTGGGCGGCGGAGGCGGCGGCCAGCGCGGGCAGTCGCTCGTTCATCGAGTCGAGGGTGCCGACGGCGGTGCGGCGGGCGGCGTGCTGCCGCGCGGCGGGGTCCTCGGCGCAGTGCGCCAGCCAGGCGCGCAGCGAGGCGACGGTGGTCTGCGGCAGCAGGCCGGCGCCGGCAGCCGACTCGGGCAGTTCCGGCACGGTGAAGCGGGGCACGTCACCGAGCCCGGCTTTGGCGAGCAGGGCACTGTAGTGGCGGCTGATGTCCTCGACGACCTGGTGCGGGACCCGGTCCAGGACGGTGGCGAGGGTGACGTCGTACTCCTTGGCGGCGCGCAGCAGGTGCCAGGGCAGGGCGTCGGCGTAGCGGGAGGCGGTCGTGACGAGAATCCAGATGTCAGCGGCGCAGATCAGTTCGGCGGCGAGTTCGCGGTTGTGGCTGACCAGCGAGTCGATGTCAGGGGCGTCGAGGAGGGCGAGGCCGCGGGGCAGGGAGTCGTCCGCCTCCAGACGGAGTTCGGCCCGCTCCGGTCCGAGGCGCTCGGCGTCGGAGCGGTCCGGTCCGTCCTCGTCCGCCCGGGAGCGCTGACGGACGGACCAGATGCGGGCCAGCCCCGGCAGCACCCGGGGGTCCGCGAACCACGCCCGGTCCTCGGGGTGGCAGACGAGCACCGGTGTGCGGGTGGTGGGACGCAGCACCCCGGAGGGGCTGATCCGGCGGCCGACCAGCGAGTTGACGAGGGTGGACTTTCCCGCCCCCGTGGACCCTCCGACGACCGCGAGGAGCGGCGCTTCCGGGGCTTTCAACCGGGGGACGAGGTAGTCGTCGAGCTGGGTGAGCAGCTCCTGCCGGGTCCGGCGAGCCCGTTCGGCCCCGGGCAGTGGGAAGGGGAAGCGCGCGGCGTCGACACCATCACGCAGTGCGGACAGCGCATCAAGCAGCTCGGGCCGTACGTCCAAGATCACCACAATGGCACAATGCCCCATATTGGCGTGATTTTGAAGCGTATTCGAGCGGGTTTGCCCTATTCGCCCGCCACGAGACCCCGATGGGACGCATGTGGACCAGGGGACGGAATGAGCCACCGGCATAACGAGTGCACAACAGCAGCATTTCGACCCGTCAAAAGCGATGCGGCTTCAGTGGTCACCTGGGATTATCGGACCGCTTCACCGAACCTCCACAACGTGTCACGCGGGTGAAGCATGCGGCAGCGGGCATCTGTCGCCCTATCCTTGACCCCGGTACGAGGTCACGGAACCACCCAGGGGCGGAGACAGCCGCGGCCACTGTCCGGCCCCCGTAGCTCAGTGGATAGAGCAGGTGCCTTCTAAGCACTTGGCCGCAGGTTCGAGTCCTGCCGGGGGCACCACAGCGAGAGCCCGCAGGCCACGCACGGAGTCATTTCATCCTCTTTTTTCGCTTTTATGGCGATTTCCGACCTGGCGAACCGTTGCCTCAGATGGCTGGTTTCAGCCCCCAAGGCCGCTGTTGACGCGGTTGCTGCGGCTACATCCCGGATCGTGGCGGCCCGCCCGAGGGCGTCACCGTGCGAGGAAGTCGATCACGGCCGGAAGCGCGCCGGGGTCCTGGAAGGGAAAGATGTGTCCGCCCTCGAAGACCCGCAGCTCGGCGTCCGGGACAGCCCGGGCGATGGCCTCGCTGTTGGCGACCGGGGCGATGCCGTCGTAGCGCCCGGCGGCGACCAGCGTCGGGCAGGTGACGGCTGCGAGCCGGTCGTACACGTCGTGCGCGGCTCGGGCCCTCATCTGGAGTTCCTCGCCCCGCTGTACGCCGGCCGGCCGGTCCGACGCCAGCCGCCCGCGCATCGACTCGACCACGGCGCGGTCGCCGGGGTGGGCGGCCAGCCACTCGGCGGAGAAGCGGGTGTCGAGGATGCTCGTGTACCGGGCCACCCGCTCCTCCGGCGGAAGCAGGGGCAGCGTGTGCAGCGGGTAGGAGGAGCCGCCGCGGCCCCCGGAGGACGTGCACAGCAGCGCCAACCGTTCCACCCGCTCCGGCCGGGTGACGGCCAGTTCCTGCGCCACCATCCCGCCGAAGCTGAACCCGAGCACGCGGAAGGACGGCCAGCCGAGGTGGTCGGCCAGTGCCAGCGCGTCCGCGCCCAGGTCCGCCATGGTGTACGGCCCGGCGGCGGGCCCGGACCTGCCTATGCCGCGCTGGTCGAAGGCGGCCACCTCGAACCGGCCGGACAGGCGCATGATCAGCACGGCCGCCTCGGCGAGCGTCCCGCCGGAGCCGTTGAGGAACAGCAACCGCGGCCCCTTGCCCGTCACCTCGTAGTTCAGGGCGACTCCGTCGAGGTCGGCGGTGGCCATGCGATCAGCTCCTTGTCCGGTCCGTCGTGCGCGGCGGCCGTGCCCGGCGCCGTCGGTGGGATTCTCGCGCACGGCGAAGTCGCGCCGTCCGCAAGCCCCGTTCGACCGCCGACCCGCACTCCCGTGGATCAGGACCAGGCCGTGCCGCCCGCGTAGTCGGAGGCAAGCGCCGTGTTGATGCCGGAGATGATCGACGTGGAGGTGGTGATGAAGCCCAGCTCGCGGTTCTTGTTGAGGGAGGCGTTGGAGAAGTTCTGCGAGCCGACGTCCACGGTGGCGGCGCTGGTGCCGTAGTCGGCGACGATCGCCTTGGCGTGGATGTACAGGGACGCGGTGTAGGCGTAGGTGTGCACATGGACGCCGGCCGCGGTGAGGGCATCGAACTCGTCGGCGTACTCGTTGTCGTCGTTGGTCATGGTGACCTCCACGTTCACCCCGCGCTTGGCGGCGTTCTCCAGCGCGGTGACGACGGTGGCGTAGCCCATCTCCTCGTTCTCCACCGACAGGCTGGTGGTGGCGCCGTTGATGATCGCCAGGATCTTCGACTGGGCGTCGGTCGGGCTCCACACCAGGTGGTCGCCGTCGGTCGGGGTGATCGCGGTACCGGCGTAGTCGGCCGCGAACACCTTCTCGATCGCCTTGACGTCCAGGGAGTTGTTCTCGATGACGGCGAAGTCGCGGCTGGTGGAGTAGTACTGGCTGGTCAGGTTGCCACTCATGATGGCGGTGGTGGCGTCGTCCACCGTGAGGGTCTTCTGGTGGGTGGCGGCGTACGTGGTGGAAGCCCAGTGCGTGGGCACGCCGTTGGCATTGAGGTAGGTGTAGGCCGCGGTGTTGTTCGACTTCTCCAGGTTCTGGTCGAGGATCACCCGGACCGTCACCCCGCGCTTGGCGGCGGCGACGAGATCCTGCTCGGCGGTGGTGTCGGTCAGTTCGTACATGGTGAGGTCGATGCTGGTCGTCGCCGAGCCGATCAGGTTGTAGATCGCGCCGTAACCGGCGGACGGCTCGGTGACCAGGGTGTAGGTGACCGCCGAGGGGGCGACCGAGGCAGAAGCGGTCGCAGCAGTACCGGACGTGGCGGCACCGGCGGTTCCGGCAGCCCCCGCGACCAGAGCGGCGGCGGCGAGCAGACAGGCAGGACGGATGTACGGGCGGGACATGCGCACCTCGCATAGGTCGTCCGATGTGGCATGTACAGGACATCACGACCCGCCTCGGCGATCTCCACAGTCCAGGCGAAATCCTGGACTCGGCTTGGCAAAGTCCCCAAGCGCGGAAGGCCGCGTCCAGCCGGACCCGGATGCGTACCGCCATCACCAGTCTGCGACGAACTCCCCCCGCACACAGGAGTGTTGACGCCCCACCCGGAGCTCTCCGCACACGCCCCGCACCCGCAAGCACTACGGCACACGAACCCCGGCGCACGGCCGCGCCGCACACGCAGCCCGACCAGGGGCGCCACACGCAGATGGTCGCTCTTTTGACTATTTGATCCTTTTACGGTGGTTTGTCACACATCTCACCGGGCACACCACCTTCGGCCCCTCCCCCGGCCGTGACCGACCGTATCCCTGAGGGGTCGCAGCGCGAGGAGCTGGTGATTGATGGCCTCTTCCGTCCCCGCTTCCAGTCACACATCCGCACACGCCTCCCCCCGGGGCCGGCACCCGCACGACGACGCCCCCGACACGGCCGAGGCGTTCCGCTTGCTCGCCCGGCTGCCGGACGGCGCCTCCAAGGAACATCTTCGGCAGCAGATCGCCACGGAGTGGCTGCCGATGGCTCACCGCCTGGCCGGGCGCTACCGCAACCGCGGCGAGTCCCTGGACGACCTGCGCCAAGTGGCCGCCCTCGGCCTGGTCAAAGCCGTGAGCCGGTACGACCCCGACCGCGGCACCGCCTTCGAGAGCTACGCGGTGCCGACCATAGACGGCGAGATCAAACGGCACTTCCGCGACTGCATGTGGTCGGTGCACGTACCGCGCCGCGTCCAAGCCCTACGAGCCCGCGTCCGCGCCGCACACCAGGAGCTGACCCAGACCCGGCCGGGACGCGAACCCACCGCCCGGGAGATCGCCGAGCACGCCGGCCTCACCGAGGAGGAAGCCGCCGCCGGCCTGGAAGCCCTGGAGAGCTTCAGCTCCCTGTCGCTGGACGCCCAGTGCCGGCAACCCCTGGACTCCGGGCCCATGTCCCTGGCCGACACTCTGGGCGCCCCCGACCCCGCGCTCGACGTCGTACTCGACCGCGAAGCGGTCAAACCGCAACTGTGCCGCCTTCCCGAGCGCGAACGCCAGATCCTCTACCTGCGCTTCTTCCACGGAATGACGCAGAGCATGATCGCCGACCGGCTCGGCATCTCGCAGATGCACGTATCCCGCCTGATCGCCCGGTCCTGCTCGGCGATCCGAGAGGAGGTCGTCGGCGCCGAACACGCAGTGGACGCCCTCGAACGCGGCGCCCCCGACGCCGCCTCGCAGCAAACCCTGCACCGCCGTGATCACACACCGGCTCCGAACGCCGCCGCACCGCACAGACGCGCTGCCTGACCGCTCCCGGCACCGCCCCTGCCGCCTCCCTGGCCCCTGCTCTCCACCAGCGCATCCTCCCTCCCGGCGTCCCGAACTCCCCTGCCCAGGACCAGGCATGCTTTTGCCAGAAAGGGCTACGAGGGTGAACAGACGGTGTGAGAAAGTGTGCGCCTGAGCTGTCCCCAGCAGGCTTCGAGCACCTGCCGGTACCGCGCTCGCCGCCGGGGGCGAGCGCGCTGGCAGCTATGGGCCACCCCGGCGATCAGGCAAACGATGCGAGGGATCGTTGCGTATGGACTCCACCCTGTCCGGGGCGGCTTCGACAGCCCGACGCCGCAGACGGCTGACGAACCACATCAAGGAGCATGTGCGGGACCTCCATGCCCAACTCACGCTTCTCAACCACCAGATAGGTGCGCACCTCGACCTTCGGGACGCCGATCTGGAGTGCCTGGACCTGATCAGCCGACACGGCCCGATGGGCCCGACAGCACTGGCGCGGCGCGCGGGCCTGCACCCCGCCACCCTCACCGGCGTGCTGGACCGGCTGGAACGAGGCGGCTGGGTGGTCCGCACCCCCAACCCCAGCGACCGTCGAGCGATCCTCGTCCAGGTGATCAAGGAGAAGGAAGCCGAGATCGGCTATCTCCTCTCCGGCCTCAGCCATGCCATGGACGGCGTGTGCGCCGATTACGACGATGACGCACTGACCACCATCGCCGACTTCCTGCAGCGCAGCACCGAGGCGGGACGGACCGCCACCGACGAACTCACCAAGAGCTGATCCACCCGCCTCCACACCGGCCCGGCCCCCTGCGCCAGCAACTCCACCACCCCAGGCGCAGGGGCCGGGCTTTGTGCTTCCCGCCCCCACGGCGGCGCCCGCCCACCCGATAGAGCAACCGAACTGCGCACTCCTGTTCATTACACCCTCACTTCAAGCAGAATCAATCATCTACACTGACCGAAGTACGCGCACGACACCCGACCGCGCAGCCCCGCGCGCCGCCTGCCCGAGGAGCCCTTATGGCCGCCCCGTCACTGACCACCACCGAGATCACCACCCAGCCCGACTGCTGGCAGCGCGCGGTCGAGCTCGCTCCGGAACAGTCCGGGAAGCTGCCCGCCCGTGGTGAGCGGGTCGCGGTCATCGGCTGCGGCACCTCCTGGTTCATGGCGCAGTCCTACGCCACCCTGCGCGAGAGCACCGGTCAGGGTGAGACGGACGCCTTCGCCGCCTCCGAGTTCCCGCTCGGCCGCAGCTACGACCGTGTGCTGGCGATCACCCGCTCCGGCACGACCACCGAGGTGCTCAGGGCCTGCGAGCAACTGCTCGGCTCCACCCCGGTCACCGCCATCACCGCCGACCCGAAGACCCCGGTCATGCAGGCCGCGGACGAGATCGTCGTCCTGGATTTCGCCGACGAGCAGTCCGTGGTGCAGACCCGCTTCGCCACCACCGCGCTGGCGCTGCTCCGTGCCCACCTCGGCGAGGACCTCACCACCGCGATCGCCGACGCGCGCATCGCTGTGAGCGACGATCTGTCACCCGAGGCACTGGCCGCCGAGCAGGTCACCTTCCTCGGCACCGGCTGGACCTACGGGCTGGCGCAGGAGGCCGCGCTCAAGATGCGGGAGGCCGCCGGCGCCTGGACCGAGGCATATCCGGCCATGGAGTACCGCCACGGCCCGATCAGCATCACGGGCCCCGGCCGCGTCGCCTGGTCCTTCGGCCCGCTGCCCGAGGGGCTGGCCGACAATGTCGCCGCCGTCGGCGGGCACCTGGAGCACCGGCCCACCGTCGACCCGCTCGCCGACCTCGTCCGCGCCCAGCGCCTCGCCGTCGCGATCGCCGAGGCCAAGGGCTACAACCCGGACCGTCCGCGCAACCTGACCCGATCGGTCATCCTCGGCTGACCCCATCTCCATCCACCTCCCTTCTCCGCTTCTCTCGCTGACGGCGCTTCCGCATCCGTCGGCACCTGCTCCACCTCCGTCCGCCGCTGCCACGGCGGACCGACCCACCTGCACCGTCGGCACGCCGCGTGCCGGCCCACCGGTCCCCGAACGACCCCGGGGACCCGGACCCGAGGAAGCCGCATGCCGACCGCCGCCACCGCCGAACTCGTCCTCGCCGCACACGCGTCCGGCGGTGGCGTGGCCGCCTTCAACGTGATCACCCTGGAGCACGCCGAAGCGATCACCGCCGCCGCCGAGCAGACCGGTCTGCCCGTCATCCTCCAGATCAGCGAGAACGCCGTGAAGTTCCACGGCGGCCGCCTCGATGGCGTGCTCGCGGGCGCGGCGGCCGCCGCCGAAGCGGCCGCCGTACCCGTCTCCCTCCACCTGGACCACGTGGAGGACGAGGCACTCCTTCGCGCCGGGGTCGCCGCCGGCGTGACCTCGGTGATGTTCGACGCATCGGTCCTGCCCTACGAGGAGAACGTCAGCGCCACCGCCCGGATCACCGAGTGGGCCCACACCCACGGGGTGTGGGTGGAGGCCGAACTCGGCGAGGTCGGCGGCAAGGACGGTGCGCACGCCCCGGGTGTGCGCACCGACCCGGCGGAGGCCGCGGCTTTCACCGCTGCCACCGGTGTGGACTCGCTGGCCGTCGCGGTCGGCAGTTCGCACGCGATGACCGAGCGCACCGCCCGGCTCGACCACGAACTCATCGGCCGGCTGCGCGAGTCCGTGGGCGTGCCGCTGGTCCTGCACGGCTCGTCCGGCGTGTCCGACGGCGAACTGCGGCAGGCGGTCACCGCAGGCATGGCGAAGATCAACATCGGGACGGCGCTCAACATCGCCTTCACCACCGCCGTACGCGACTACCTCGCCTCGGACCCCACAGCCGTCGACCCGCGCCGCTACCTCCGCCCTGGTCGCGACGCGATGACCGCTACCGCCGCCCACCTGCTGCGAGTGGTGGCCGGCGCGCCCGAGCAAGAAGGCTGAGGCCCGAAGCGGGATTGTCACGCACGGTAATTCTGCCGCAGTCCGGCCGGTCCGAAACGATCTCCACCGACAAGCAACTCGAACGAGTGATCGAGTGTGCTTCGATGTGATCAATACTTCGGTAATACTGGCCGTGACCTGCGGTTTGTCACCGTTACGCGGGTTCCGTGTCACAGAAGATCAACAACCGCATGCGCGCGTCGCGCCCCGTCGTTGTCCGGACGAAGGTGCTGATCGATATCGCCGTCGCATGGAGGTGCTTCATGACCGATCGGACCCTGTGGTCGTACGCGGACATCGCAGCCCACATCCGCGTCCAGGTGGACACCGTGCGTTCCTACCGGAAGCACGGCCACCTGCCGGACCCCGACGTCGTCGAACGCGGGAAACCGTTCTGGTACGCGGACACGATCCGGGCGTGGAGCGCCCGCCGCCCGGGCAACAGGGGGCGCCGGGACCCCGGCTGACCCGGCGCCGCGGCGCAGCTCACCGCTAAGTGCCGCGCCCGGTCAGCGGACGCGAACTGTCGCCCGCATCGTTGTCCGGCGGCGGCACGGGAGACGGCAGGATCTCCCGGCCGTCCTCGGGCACCGAGACCGGCGGAGGACGCTCGGACGCGGCAGGCGGCGGGACGATCACGGCACCCGTGGCTGCGGACGGCTGCGGAGCGGACGCCGCCGAGGTGCCGCCCTCGACACCCGCCGCAGTCGGTCCGGCCGGCCCTTCACACCCCCCGGCGGCGGACGCGACCACGACGGACGGGGGGCTGCCCCCGTCGCCATGCCGTCGGTCCCGCCCGCGTGAAACCCACTGCGCCACCGTGCCGACCCCGGCGACCAGCAGGGATATGCCGAGCCCGAGGGACAGTGCGTAGAAGGAGTTCGATGCTGCCCGGCCGCTGATGTATCCGGCACCGACCGAATACGACGCCCACACCGCCTCCGCGACACCCGCGCCGACGGCATACCGCCGTGCCGGGTACCGCACGACGCCCGCGGCCAGCCCGCCGATCACCCGGCCGCTGGGCAGGAAGCGGACGCCTATGACGAAGGGCACACCATGCCGCTGGATGCGCAGGGCGGCCCATTTGAGCAGTGCCGCCTGGCGGGGCCGGCGGCGCATGCGGTGCAGCACCCGGCCGCTCAGTGCCCGCCCGGCGCGGTGCAGCAGCATGTCACCGACAACGGCGCTGCCCGCCACCACCAGCAGCACGAGGGCGATGCTGAGACGGCCCTCAGCGGCCATCACACCGCCCGTGACGAGCAGGACGGCGTTGGGTACGAGCGGCGGGGCCGTCGTCGCGGCCAGCAGCGCGTACGCCCAGAAGACGTTGCCACCCCGCAGGTGCTCGGCGAGACCGGAGGTGAAGTCGATCGACGACACGCTCAGTGCAACGTCCATACCACCGCCCCTCTTCCCACCCCCTGGGATCAACGCTCCCAGCGGTTCCCTCGGCTCGGCAAGCGGGTTTGGCGGTGTAGGGGTACTTCTCCGCCGATTCCCCGGAAATCTCATCCTCGGGATGCAGCGGGCCTACTCCCGTGGGTGGAGGCCCGGAAACCACTGGTCGCCGTCAACGGCCGAGCAACTCGCCGCCGTTGCACTGCAGGATCTCGCCGGTGATGAAGCCGGCCTCCGGGGAGGCCAGGAAGAGCACGGCCGCCGCCACGTCCGCCGGCCTGCCGACCCGGCCCACCAGCGTGCGTCCCGCGCGCCGGGTCAGCTCCGCATCATTGAGCCGCGACCCGAAGAACTCGGTGCCCGCCACGGTCCCGGGAGCCACGATGTTGCACGTGACGCCCTGCGGGCCCAGCTGGGCGGCCAGGGAGTGGTTCCAGGCGTGCAGGGCGGCCTTGGAGGCCCCGTAGGAGCCACCGCCGCGCAGCGCCGCGACCGAGGTGACGGTGACCACCCGGCCGGCGTCGGAGAAGCGGTCCCGCAGCGACTCGGTGAGCAGCACCGCCGTCAGGACGTTCCGTTCGAAGTCACCGCGCCAGCGCGCCAGCAGACCGTGCGGCCCGGCTCCCACGGCCAGCTCGCGACTGCCCGCGCTGTTGACCAGAACGTCGACCCGCTCGGGCAGTTGTGCCAGGACCCTCTCGACGTCGTCGGGATCGGCCAGATCGCAGACGGCCGGAGTGACGTCCAGCCCGCGCTCGGTGTGCAGCTCGTCCGCGGCGGCGTGCAGGACCTCGCGGCGGCGGCCGACGATCGTGACGCGGTGGCCGTCCTCCGCGAACCGGATCGCGATGGCCAGGCCGATCCCTGTGCCTCCGCCGGTCACGACGATGTTCCGGACCGTTGTCGCGTTCTCTGCCATGTGCTCCGCCCCTCGAGGAGAAACAGCACGCTACGGGATCACGCCGGACCGGCCGCGAGCGGGGTAGCCAGCACAAACACCCACAGCGAAGAGACGTAGATCACATCGCCGAGAGCGTAACCAATACGGCGTCTCGTGGGTCTTATGTCTTGAACACCGGCCCCCGGCGGAGCCGGTGTAGAGAGTTGAGGTACGGTCCATCTTGGGGGATGGATCGAGTTGCGTCGCCGGGGCGATCTCCGGGGAGCTTGAGCGGCCCTCCCGGCCGCTTCGTCCCGGCTTGGCGCGGCCGCCGAAAAACGCCCGGTACGGACCCGTGGGGGGATCCGCTCCGGGAAACGGGAGCGCCCCGTGCCGGACCCGTGGGGGGATCCGTCGCGGGGCGCTCTCTTTACGCGTGGGCCCAGGTCAGCGGGCCTCGACCGGGACGTAGTCGCGGGTGACGACGCCGGTGTAGATCTGCCGCGGCCGACCGATGCGGGAGCCGGGCTCCTTGATCATCTCGTGCCACTGGGCGATCCAGCCGGGCAGCCGGCCCAGCGCGAACAGCACGGTGAACATGCTGGTCGGGAAGCCCATCGCGCGGTAGATCAGGCCGGTGTAGAAGTCCACGTTGGGGTAGAGCTTGCGCGAGACGAAGTAGTCGTCGCTGAGCGCGTGCTCCTCCAGCTTGAGCGCGATGTCGAGCAGCTCGTCGGACTTGCCGAGCGCCGAGAGGACATCGTGCGCCGCCGCCTTGATGATCTTCGCCCGCGGGTCGAAGTTCTTGTAGACGCGGTGCCCGAAGCCCATGAGCTTCACGCCGTCTTCCTTGTTCTTCACCCGGCGGATGAAGGAGTCGACGTCGCCGCCCTCGGCCTTGATGCGCTCCAGCATCTCCAGCACGGACTGGTTGGCACCGCCGTGCAGCGGCCCCCACAGCGCGCTGATGCCGGCGGAGATCGACGCGAACAGGTTGGCCTGCGAGGAGCCGACCAGCCGGACCGTGGACGTCGAGCAGTTCTGCTCGTGGTCGGCGTGCAGGATCAGCAGCTTGTCCAGCGCGTTGACCACGACCGGGTCGAGCTCGTACTCCTCGGCCGGGACCGAGAAGGTCATCCGCAGGAAGTTCTCGACGTAGCCGAGGTCGTTGCGCGGGTAGACCACCGGCTGGCCGACGGACTTCTTGTACGCGTACGCCGCGATCGTCGGCAGCTTGGCGAGCAGCCGGATCGTGGACAGGTCGCGCTGCTCGGGGTCGAACGGGTTGTGGCTGTCCTGGTAGAACGTCGACAGCGCGCTGACCACGGAGGACAGCATCGCCATCGGGTGGGCGTCCTTCGGGAAGCCGTCGTAGAACCGTTTGACGTCCTCGTGCAGCAGCGTGTGCTGCGTGATCTGCCCCTGGAACGAGGAGAGCTGGTCGACGGTCGGCAGCTCGCCGTTGATCAGCAGGTACGCGGTCTCCAGGAAGGAGCCGCGCTCGGCGATCTGCTCGATCGGGTACCCGCGGTAGCGCAGGATGCCCTGCTCACCGTCGAGGAAGGTGATCGCGGACTTGTACGCCGCGGTGTTGCCGTAGCCGCTGTCCAGGGTGACCAGCCCGGTATCGGCACGCAGCTTGCCGATGTCGAAGCCGTTGTCACCGACGGTGCTGTCCACAACGGGGTAGCTGTACTCGCCGTCCCCGTACCGCAGTACTACAGAGTTGTCGCTCACGTCATTCCCTCACCGACGGTTTTGCCTCTTCTTCGAGGTGCCCTGACTACGTCCACTGTCCCCCATTTGGCACTGGGGTGTGCACTCGGGGTCGGCCATCGGGCCGAAAAGTGGCACGGAGTGCCTATTTTGCGCCCAGATCAAGCCGATGGTCGAGAGCGGTGAAGCGCCGACCCGCCGAGACCGTGCGCACCGCCTGGCCGATCGCCCGGCGGGACCCCACCAGCACGACCAGGCGTTTCGCCCGTGTGACCGCGGTGTAAAGCAGGTTCCGTTGGAGCATCATCCAAGCGCCGGTAGTGACGGGGATCACCACCGCGGGGTACTCGCTGCCCTGCGACCTGTGAATCGTGACGGCATAGGCGTGGGTCAACTCGTCCAGTTCGTCGAAGTCATATCCGACCTCTTCGTCCTCGTCGGTCCGCACCGTCAGCTTCTGCTCCACCGTGTCGAGGGCGGTGACCACGCCCACAGTGCCGTTGAAGACGCCGTTGGCACCCTTCTCGTAGTTGTTCCTGACCTGCGTGACCTTGTCGCCGACCCGGAAGGTGCGCCCGCCGAAGCGGCGCTC
Source organism: Actinacidiphila sp. bgisy145 (assembly GCF_057708125.1). Classification (NCBI taxonomy): domain Bacteria; kingdom Bacillati; phylum Actinomycetota; class Actinomycetes; order Kitasatosporales; family Streptomycetaceae; genus Actinacidiphila; species Actinacidiphila sp. bgisy145. The sequence continues at coordinate 36,243 of NZ_JBYIRL010000034.1, read as the reverse complement.
GGCGACGTCCGGGCGGGCCGGGGTGACAGCCTGCTGGAGCAGCCCGTTGAGCACGCCCGCGCCAGCCGGCCCGCGGTGCATCGGGGTGAGCACCTGGACGTCGCGGCGCGGGTCGAGACCGAACCTGGCCGGAATTCGACGGGCCACGACGTCGACTGTCAGCCGGGCCGCCGCCTCCGAGTCCTCCTCGGCGAAGAGGAAGAAATCGGCCAGTCCCTGAGTGACCGGCGGGGTGCCCGAGTTGATCCGGTGCGCGTTCGTCACCACACCGGACTGCTGGGCCTGGCGGAAGATGCGGGTCAGCCGCACCGCCGGCACCGGGCCGCTCGGGGTGAGCAGATCCCGCAGCACCTCGCCCGCTCCCACGCTCGGCAGCTGGTCGACATCGCCGACGAACAGCAGGTGCGCTCCGGGTGGCACCGCCTTCACCAGTTTGTTCGCGAGCAGCAGGTCCAGCATGGACGCCTCGTCGACGACCACCAGGTCCGCGTCGAGCGGCCGGTCCCGGTCGTAGGCCGCGTCGCCGCCCGGCTTGAGCTCCAGCAGGCGGTGTACCGTCGAGGCGGCGGCCCCGGTCAGCTCGGCGAGCCGCTTGGCAGCCCGACCGGTCGGCGCGGCCAGCACCACCTTGGCCTTCTTGGCAACCGCCAGGGCGACCACCGAGCGCACCGTGAACGACTTGCCGCAGCCCGGGCCGCCGGTGAGTACAGCGACCTTCTGTGTGAGCGCCAAGCGCACGGCGTCCTGCTGCTCGGGGGCGAGGTCCGCGCCGGTCTGCTCGGCGAGCCAGGCCAGCGCCTTGTCCCAGTCGACGTCCTGGAAGGCGGGCATACGGTCCTCAGGTCCGCGCAGCAGCCGCAGAACCTGGGCGGCGAGCGCGATCTCCGCCCGGTGGAATGGCACGAGGTACACCGCCTTGATCGGTTCGCCGTCCCCGTCGGGCGAAGGGACGCTCTCACGCACCACGCCCTCCTCATCGGCCAACTCCCCCAGGCACTCGATCACCAGGCCGGTGTCCACCTGCAGCAGCTTCACCGCGTCGGCTATCAGCCGCTCCTCCGGCAGGAAGCAGTTGCCGTTGTCCGTGGCCTGCGAAAGGGCGTATTGCAGGCCGGCCTTGACCCGCTCGGGGCTGTCGTGCGGAATCCCCACCGCCTGTGCGAGCCGGTCGGCGGTCAGGAACCCGATGCCCCACACCTCGGCGGCGAGCCGGTACGGCTGGTTCTTCACCACGGAGATCGAGGCGTCGCCGTACGTCTTGTAGATGCGCACGGCGATGGAGGTGGACACCCCGACGCCCTGGAGGAAGACCATCACCTCCTTGATCGCCTTCTGCTCCTCCCAGGCGGCCGCGATCAGCTTCGTCCGCTTGGGCCCGAGGCCGGGCACCTCGACGAGACGGGTGGCCTCGGTCTCGATGACGTCCAGCGTGTCGGTGCCGAAGTGGTCCACGATGCGCTCGGCGATGCGCGGCCCGATGCCCTTGATCAGCCCGGAGCCGAGGTAGCGCCGGATGCCCTGGACCGTGGCCGGCAGGACCGTCGTGTAGTTCTCGACGGTGAACTGCTTGCCGTACTGCGGGTGGGAGCCCCAGCGGCCGTTCATCCGCAGGGACTCGCCCGGCTGCGCGCCCAGCAAGGCGCCCACCACCGTGAGCAGGTCGCCGGAACCGCGTCCGGTGTCCACCCGCGCGACCGTGTAGCCGTTGTCCTCGTTGGCGTACGTGATCCGTTCGAGGACGCCCTCCAGGACCGAAAGGTGCGGTGCCTCACCCATCTGCGAGCTCCCTTCGGGCCGGTCGGTGATCTGCTCCGAAGGTACCGGCAGCGGCCGACAGCGCGGCGGCGGTCACCCGCCCGGCTGTGGACAACTCCGAAGCCGGCGGGCGGAAAGCGAGAGGGGCCCGGCCGAAGCCGGGCCCCTCTTCATCCCTCCCCCTGTACCCCCGAAACCCCCCTCGGGCGTACCAGCCGGGCTCCCTGAACCCCCTCCGGGAGCCCCGATGCCATGTACGACACACCACGGCCCGAAAGGGTTGCACCGCGGAACGGCAAAATTCGAAGATTTTTTTCCGGCCCCGTCAGGGCACGTCAGAGCACGTGCCTCCGGTACCTGTCGGCGACTTCGGCGAGCACCTCGGCACCGTCCCTCGCCCACAGGCCGGGGTTGAAGATCTCCACCTCCACCTGGCCCTGATAGCCGGCCTTGTCGGCAAGGACGCGGAATCCCCTGAGGTCGACGCAGCCGTCACCGAGTTGACCGCGCCCGAGCAGTACGCCCTCGGGCAGCGGCGTCACCCAGTCGGCGACCTGGAAGCAGGCGATCCGGCCGCCCTCGCCGGCACGCGCGATCCCGGCCGGCGCACGGTCATCCCACCACAGGTGGTAGGTGTCCACCACGACGCCGACGTGTTCGGGCACGAAGCGCTCCGCGATGTCCAGGGCCTGTCCCAACGTCGAGATCACACAGCGGTCCGAGGCGTACATCGGGTGCAGTGGCTCGATCGCCAGCCGCACGCCGTGCTCCGCGGCGTACGGCACGAGCGAGCCGATCGCTTCCGCGACCCGTTCCCGGGCGGCCGCGATGTCGAGATCGCCCTCGGGCAGGCCGCCGGAGACCAGCACCAGGGTGCCGGTGCCCAGGGTCGCGGCCTCGTCGATCGCCGCACGGTTGTCGGCCAGTGCCTCCGCCCGCTGCGCCGGGTCGGAGGCGGTGAAGAAGCCGCCGCGGCACAAGGAGGTGACAGTGATCCCGTGGTCGCGCATCAGCGCGGCCGCCTCCGAGACTCCGTACTCCTGGACCGGTGCGCGCCACAGGGCGACCGACGTGATGCCGACCTCCGTGCAGCCCGCGGCCAGTTCGGGCAGCGACCACTGCTTGATGGTCTCCTGGTTGATGCTCAGGCGCGCGAGGTCCGTCACGGCGCCCAGATCTCCGGTCATGCGTCCACTCCGTATACGGCCAGCAGCCCGCGCATCCGGGCCTCGGCGAGTGCGGGGTCGGCGAAGATCCCCACCTGGTCGGCGAGTTCGTAGGCCCGCGCGAGATGCGGCAGCGAGCGGGCCGACTGGAGTCCGCCGACCATCGTGAAGTGGTCCTGGTATCCGGCCAGCCAGGCGAGCAGGACCACACCGGTCTTGTAGAAGCGGGTCGGCGCCTCGAAGAGGTGCCTCGACAGGCCGACCGTGGGGTCCAGCAGTGCCCGGAAGCCCGCGGCGTCCCCGGTGTCCAGGGCGCTGACCGCGGCAGAGGCCAGCGGAGCCAGCGGGTCGAAGATGCCGAGCAGGGCGTGGCTGAAGCCTTCGTCGTCGCCCTCGATCAGCTCCGGGTAGTTGAAGTCGTCGCCGGTGTAGCAGCGCACCCCTTCGGGCAGGCGGCGGCGCAGCGCGACCTCGCGGCCCGCGTCGAGCAGCGAGATCTTGATGCCGTCGACCTTGTCCGGGTGGGCGGCGATCACCTCGAGGAACGTCTCGGTCGCGATGTCGAGATCGCCGCTGCCCCAGTAGCCGGCGAGTGCGGGATCGAACATCGGGCCGAGCCAGTGCAGGATCACCGGGTCCGCGGACTGCCGCAGCAGGTGCCCGTACACCTCCAGGTAGTCGTCCGGCCCCTTGGCGACCGCGGCCAGGGCGCGCGAGGCCATGATGATGGCCTGCGAGCCGGCCCCTTCCACCACGGCCAACTGCTCCTCGTAGGCGGCGACGACCTCGGCGAGGGTGGCCTGTGCGGCGGCGGGGCCGACGAGTTGGTCCGTGCCGACACCGCACGCGATGCGGCCGCCCGTCGTCCGTGCCTCGGCGGAGGACCTGCGGATCAGCTCGGCCGCGACCGGCCAGTCCAGGCCCATGCCGCGCTGCGCGGTATCCATGGCCTCGGCCACTCCGAGACCCTGGCTCCACAGGTGGCGGCGGAAGGCGAGGGTCGCGTCCCAGTCGACGGCCGCGGGGGCGTCGGCGGCGGTGTGGAAGGGGTCGGCGACGACATGAGCGGCCGAATACACCACCCTGCTGCGCAGGGGCAGGCCCGCCTTGTGGTGCATCGGCTCCGACCGGGGTTCGTAGGCACGGGTCGTGCCGGACGCGTCCGGCAGCAGGATGGTCACAGCGAAAGCTCCGGGACGTCGAAGCGGCGGCCCTCCGCGGAGGACTTCAGGCCCAGTTCGGCGAGCTGGACGCCCCGGGCCCCGGCCAGCAGGTCCCACTGCCAGGGCTCGTCGAGCACCACGTGCCGCAGGAAGAGCTCCCACTGCGCCTTGAAGCCGTTGTCGAAATCGGCGTTGTCCGGGACTTCCTGCCACTGGTCGCGGAAGGTCTCGGTGGCCGGCAGGTCAGGGTTCCAGACCGGCTTGAGAGTCGCCGAGCGGTGCTGGACACGGCACTTGCGCAGCCCTGCGACGGCGGAGCCGTGAGTGCCGTCCACCTGGAACTCGACGAGTTCGTCGCGGTTGACGCGCACGGCCCAGGAGGAGTTGATCTGCGCGACCGCGCCGCCCTCCAGTTCGAAGATGCCGTAGGCCGCGTCGTCCGCCGTGGCGTCGTACGGCTTGCCCTGCTCGTCCCAGCGCTGCGGGATGTGGGTCGCGGTGAGCGCCTGCACGCTGCGCACCCGGCCGAACAGCTCATGCAGCACGTAGTCCCAGTGCGGGAACATGTCCGCCACGATGCCGCCGCCGTCCTCAGCACGGTAGTTCCAGGACGGGCGCTGCGCGCTCTGCCAGTCGCCCTCGAAGACCCAGTAGCCGAACTCGCCGCGCACGGAGAGGATCTGACCGAAGAAGCCGCCCTCGACCAGGCGTCGGAGCTTCTGCAGACCGGGCAGGAACAGCTTGTCCTGCACCACGCCGTGCTTGACGCCGGCCTCGGTGGCCAGCCGCGCCAGCTCCACCGCGCCGGCCACCGAGGTGCTGGTGGGCTTCTCGCAGTAGATGTGCTTGCCTGCCGCGATGGCCTGCTTGACGGCTTCCTCACGGGCGGAGGTCACCTGGGAGTCGAAGTAGATCTCGATCGACGGGTCGGCCAGGACCGCGTCCAGGTCCGTGCTCCAGTGCTCCAGGCCGTGCTGCTCGGCGATCGCGCGCAGCGCGTGCTCGCGGCGGCCGACCAGGACGGGCTCCGGCCACAGCACGGTGCCGTCGCCTAGGTCGAGGCCGCCCTGTTCGCGCAGGCTGAGGATCGACCGCACCAGGTGCTGTCGATAGCCCATTCGTCCGGTGACGCCGTTCATGGCGATCCTCACGGTCTTGCGTGTCATGGGCCTCTCCTGAGCGGTCGGGGGTGGGCACGAAGGCCGACTACGATGCGCTCGCACCATAGCAAGCGCTTTCTTCCGCATCACGCTAGCTTGCATGAGTGGCGGTCGACAAGACTCTCCAGGATGCGAAAGTAAGCGCTTGCTGAGAGGGTGGCCTGCGGAACGGCACTGCCGCTGCCGCGCACGGCGGCGAAGTGAGAGCATGTGCCGCGACGGCCGAGCGCCGGTAGGGCGCCGGTCAGGGCGGTCGAACGTCCGGTCGCCGCACGAGGAGGTCAGGAGCGACATGGCAGTGACACTGGCCGACGTCGCGGCGCGCGCGGGAGTGTCGTCGGCAACGGTCTCCCGCGTGCTCAACGGCAACTACCCCGTGGCCGGCAGCACCCGAGAGCGGGTGCAGCGGGCCGTGGCGGAGCTGGACTACGTCGTCAACGGGCAGGCGCGAGCACTCGCCGCGGCGAGCTCAGATCTCGTCGGCGTGCTGGTCAACGACGTGGCCGACCCCTTCTTCGGCCTGATCGCCAGTGCGCTCCAACGCGAGATCGCCGGCGGGTCCGGCAACGCGAACGGCGGCGGGAAACTCGCGGTGGTCTGCAACACCGGCGGCTCCCCCGAGTCCGAACTCACCTATCTGACCCTGCTCGAACGCCAGCGCGCGGCCGGCGTGGTGCTGACCGGAGGAGCGGTCGAGGACGGCCCGCACACGGCCACCGTGTCCGCCCGGCTGACCCGGCTGGCGTCGTCCGGCACACGGATCGTGCTGTGCGGGCGGCCACCGCTGCCCGGCCCGGCGCCGGGCATCACCACCCTCACCTTCGACAACCACGGCGGGGCCCGGCGACTGACCGAGCACCTGCTCTCGCTCGGCCACCGGCGGATCGGCTGCGTGGCCGGCCCGATCGAACGCAGCACGACGCGGCACCGCCTCGAAGGCCACTTCGCGGCGCTCGCCGCACGCGGGCTCGCCCCGCGGCCCGACGACGGCGCGGACCTCGCCGATCTGCCGGGCCAGCCCGTCGTGCACGGGGGGTACGACCGCGCGTCCGGCTACGACGGCGCGCTGGAACTGCTCCGCAAGGACCCCTCCGTGACCGCGATCGTCGCGGCCAACGACGCGGCCGCGCTCGGCGTGTGCGCCGCCCTCCGCGACCGCGGGCTCAGCGTCCCCGGGGACATCTCCGTGGCCGGGTTCGACGACCTTCCCTTCAGTGTGGACGCCTCACCGGCGCTGACCACGGTCCGCATCCCACTCCAGGAGGCCGGCGCACGCGCGGGCCGACTGGTACTGGGCCGGTCGACTCCACCGCCGGGTTCGGTCGCCACGGTGACCACGGAACTGATGGTCCGGGACTCCACGGCGCCACCGGCGCACGCCGCCCGCTGAGCCCGCCGGGGTTTATCCACAGACCGGAAATCGGGGCTTTCGCTCGGCTCCGCCACGGGCATACCTTTGACTCAGGCAAAGAAAAACGGAAAGGCCGGAGTCGTCATGGCAGTCCAGGAGATCCGCGAGTTCAACCGCTTCTACACCAACCTCATCGGCGCGCTCGACTACAGCCGCCACCTCCACACGCCGTTCACGCTCACGGAGGCGCGTGTGCTGTACGAACTCGCGCACGCGCGACGCACGGACGCGGCCGACCTGCGCGTGGAGTTGTCGCTGGACGCCGGCCATCTCAGCCGGATGCTGTCGAAGTTCGAGGAGCGGCAACTCGTCACGCGCAGGCCTTCCGAGGAGGACGCGCGAAGACAGCGGATCGAACTGACCAAACAGGGGAAGGAAGCCGCGTCACTGCTGGAGGAGCGCGCCCAGGAGGCCGTGGGTTCACTGGTCGGCCGGATATCGCCGGAAGACCGGCCACGGCTCACCGCCGCGATGCGCACGGTCCGCGAGATCCTGCACGACGACCACCGCGTCACCACCGGTCCGCGCGTGATACTGCGCGTTCCGCGCCCCGGCGACCTGGGATGGGCGATCGAGCGCAACGCCTCGGTGTACGCGGCGGAGTACGGCTGGGACGAGGGGTACGAAGCGCTGGTCGCGCGCATCGTTGCGGACTACGCGGCCGACCATGACCCGGAGCGCGAGGGGATGTGGGTGGCCGAGCTGGACGGGGAACGGGCGGGGTGCGTCTTCTGCGTGCGGGACGACGCGCCCGACACGGCGCGGTTGCGCCTGCTGCTGGTCGACCCGGCTGCCCGCGGGCACGGGATAGGGGGGCGGTTGGTGGACGCGTGCATATCCTTCGCCCGCCAGGCCGGTTACCGCGACATGGTCCTGTGGACCAATGACGTACTGGCGGGTGCCCGCAGGATCTACCAGCGGGCCGGGTTCGAACTGGTGGCGCAGAAACCCCATCACAGCTTCGGCCAGGACCTGGTGGGCCAGGACTGGCGACTGGTCCTTTGACGGGCTGGCCTGCGAGCGGACCCGGACCCGGACCCGGAGCCGACGCCGACGCCAGACCCGGAGCCGGAGCCCGGAGCTGGATGTGAAGGTGGGACCGCTGATGCGCCCGTACCCGTGGCGCTCCAGTGGGGTCCGAGGGTGAAGTTCCCGTCATCGAAAGGAGGCTGGGTTGCAGGGATGCGGGGGCGACACGCCGGAGCGGGGACGCGTGGCACCGGTTGACCCCGTGCGGGAGCCGTGCCTAGTGTCCGGCAAATGAGACTCGCCTTCTCCACCCTCGGACTTCCCACGTTGCCCATCGACCAGGTGGTGCGCCTCGCGGCAGAAAACGGCTACCACGGCGTCGAGCTGCGCGCGAGCGACGAGGAACCTGTGCACCCTGGGCTCGCCGCGGATGAACGGGCCCGGGTGGTCGAGCAGTTCGCGGCAGCCGGGATCGACATCCTCACCGTGGCCGCCTATGCGCGGGTGGCCGCGCGTGGCGAGGACGGCCCCGTGCTGGCCGAGACCGAGGCCGCGGTCGACCTGGCCGCTGACCTGGGCGCGTCCTACGTGCGGGTGTTCCCGGGCGGCGGGGACCTTCCGGCCGCCGAGGCGGACGCGCTGGCCGAACGGCGGCTGGCCGCGGTGGCACCGTATGCGGCCGACCGCGGGGTCCGGGTGCTGCTGGAGACGCACGACTCGCACCGGGCCGGCGCCGATGTGGCTCGGGTGTTGGGCGCTGTGGGACACCACTCGGTGGGCACGATCTGGGACGTGATGCACACCTGGCTGGCCGGGGAGCAGCCGTCCTCGACGTATCCCGTGCTGGCCCCGTACCTGGGCTATGTGCAGGTGAAGGACATCGCTTCGGCGGAGGATCGGACGCCGCTTGCGCTCGGTAAGGGCGTGCTGCCCCTGGCGGAGACCATCGAGGTGCTCAGCAGGGCCCAGTGGGACGGCTGGCTGTGCTGGGAGTACGAGAAGCGGTGGAATCCGCAGGCGGAGGATCTGCCGGGCATGTTGGGCGCCGGGCGGGAGCACTTGGTCCGGCTGCTGTCCGAATCGGCCTGACCTGCCTGATCGGGCGAGGCAGCGGGGCCGGGGGCCGAGCCCTGGGAAGTCGACTGGGCTCCGGCCCGTGGGGATGGGAAGGGAGCGTGCGGGTGTGCTCGATCTGGGCCGGTTGAGGGCGCTGCACGCGGTGCACACGCATGGGTCGATCGGTGCGGCGGCCGCGGCGCTGGGATACACGTCGTCCGCGGTGTCCCAGCAGATCGCCAAGCTGGAGCGGGAAGCCGGCTCGGTGCTGCTGGAGCGGCAGGGCCGCGGCGTGGTGCTGACGGATGCCGCGCAGCTCCTGGTGACCGCGGCGCAGGAGCTGATGCGGGTGGTGGAGTCGGCCGAGGTGGCGCTGGAGGAGCAGCGCGGCCGTCCGGGCGGGCGGTTGACGGTTGCGGCGTTCCCCACTGCGGCCTGCGGGTTGCTGCCGCCGGTGCTGGCCGGGTTGGCGGACGCGTACCCGGCACTGGACCTCCGGCTGGTCGAGGTCGACGCGCACCTGTCGGTCGACCTGGTGGTGCGGGGCGGGGTGGACCTGGCGGTGGCGCACGACTGGGACATCGCGCCGCTGCCCGTGCCGGAGGGGTTGGGGCGGGCGGTCATCGGTGACGACCGGTGCGATGTGCTGGTGCCCGCCGGGCATCCGCTGGCCGCGCGGGAGTCGGTGCTGCGCACGGACATCGCGCGGGAGCGGTGGATCTGCCAGCCGCCGGGTTCGGTGTGCCATGACTGGCTGGTGCGGACGTTGCGGGAGGCGGGCACCGAGCCGGACATGGCGTACCAGGTCGGTGAGTACGGGACGCAGGTCGCCCTGGTGGCGGCGGGGTTGGGTATCGCGCTGGTGCCGCGGCTGGGCCGGGGTCCGCTGCCCGCGGGGGTGCGGGTGGTGCGGTTGGAGCCCGCACCGGTACGGCGGTTGTACGCGCTGTGGCGGAAGGGGGCCGCGCGGCGGCCGTCGATCATGGCCGCGGTCGAGGCCTTGCGGACGCACTGGAGGGACACGCAGTGAGCGAACCCCGCTGCCGACGCAGCGGGGTTCGGATGAGGTGGGCGGTGGTGGGTGTCAGGCGGCGGAGCGGACTTCGCCGGTGAACGTGCGCCACAGTTCGGCGTAGTGGCCGTCCTGGGCGAGGAGTTCGTCGTGGGTGCCGTCCTCGACGATGCGGCCGTGGTCGAGGACCACGACCCGGTCGGCTCGGGCGGCGGTGCTGAGCCGGTGCGCGACCACCAGGGTGGTGCGGCGGACGGCGAGGCGGTCGGCGGCTTGGTTGACCAGGGCTTCGGTGGCGAGGTCGAGTGCCGCGGTGGCCTCGTCGAGGAGCAGGATGGCGGGGTCGACCAGTTCGGCGCGGGCCAGGGCGATGAGCTGGCGCTGTCCGGCGGACAGGTTGCGGCCGCGTTCGGTGACCTGGTGGAGGTAGCCGCCTTCGAGGGTGGCGATCATCCCGTCGGCGCCCACCGCGCGGGCGGCGGCCTCCACTTCGGCGTCGGTGGCGTCCATCCGGCCGTATGCGATGGCGTCACGCACGGTGCCCGCGAACAGGTAGGGCTCCTGGGGGACGACACCGAGTTGCTGCCGGTAGCCGGTCAGGTCGAGGGCGCGGATGTCGGTGCCGTCGACGAGGACGGCGCCGCCGGTCGGGTCATAGTAGCGGGCGACGAGCTTGACCAGGGTGGACTTGCCCGCACCGGTCTCGCCGACGAAGGCGACGGTCTGGCCGGCCGGTACGTGCAGTTGGATGCCGGCCAGGGCATCGGGGGTGTCGGCGTCGGCGCTGCCGTAGCGGAAGTCGACATCCTCGAAGGTGATCTCGCCGCGCAGGCGGTAGACCGTCCGCGGGTCTGCGGCCTGCGGGGTGGTGGTGGGCTGGCGCAGCAGCTCGCGGATGCGGCCGAGCGAGACCGTGGCCTGCTGGAAGCCGTCGAAGACCTGGGAGAGTTGCTGGACCGGGGAGAAGAACAGGTCGATGTAGAGCAGGTAGGCGACGAGGGCGCCGGCGGTGAGGGTGCCGGCGTTGACCCGGTGGGCGCCCACGATCAGCACCAGTGCCGCCGCCACGCTGGACAGCAGTTGGACGAACGGGAAGTACACCGAGATCAGGAACTGGCCGCGGACCCGGGCCGTGCGGTACTCGTCGCTGCGGTTCAGGAAGCGCTGCGCGCCGAGTTCCTCGCCGCGGAACGCCTGCACCACGCGCAGGCCCGCGACGTGTTCTTGCAGGTCCGCGTTGACGACCGCGACCCGTTCGCGCGCGGACTCGTACGCGCGCACCGACTTGCGGCGGAAGACCCAGGTGGCGAGGACCAGCAGGGGCAGGGTCGCGAAGACCATCAGGGCGAGCTGTACGTCGATGGCGAGCAGGGCGACCAGGATGCCGACGAAGGTCAGCAGGCTGACCAGCGCGGTGACCAGGCCGGTCTGAAGGAAGGTGGACAGGGCGTCCACGTCCGTGGTCATCCGGGTCATGATGCGGCCGGACAGCTCCCGTTCGTAGAAGTCCAGCCCGAGCCGGTGTAGGTGGGCGAAGATCTTCACGCGCAGCGTGTACAGGACGCGTTCACCGGTGCGGCCGGTGAGCAGGGTGGAGCCCCATTCGACCGCCCACTGGAGCAGGACCAGTCCCAGGCCGACCAGGGAGGCGATCCAGACCGCGTGCAGCGCGTGCCGCCGTACGCCCGCGTCGATGCCGTGGCGGATCAGGACCGGCAGCAGCAGCCCGGCGACGGCGTCGACCGCGACCAGCAGCAGGCTGAGCAGCAGCGGAGTGCGGAAGCCGCGGAGCATGCTGCCCAGGCCGAACCGCCGGTCGGCGGCGCTTGCCTGCTCCTCGTCGATGTCCGGGGTGTCGAGCGCGGGCGGCAGGGCCGCGACCTTGGCGAGGAGTTCCGGGGTGGCGGGCATTCCGGCGAGCGCGCCGGCCATCCCCCCGCCCGGACCGCCGGGACCGCCGGGACCTCTGCCTGCCACCGCGGTCCCGCCCCGACCGGCAGTGTCGCCGGCCTGGTCGGTCGTCCGCAGCCGCTCCGGCCACAGATCAGGGGTGACGGGGGCGTCGCCCGCAAGGGCGGCCGCCCGCGTGTCCGGCTCCGCGGCGGCGCCGGCCGGGTCGCGTTCCATGACGTCCGCGCCGAGCGCCTCGGGGTCGGTGAGCAGCGCACGGTAGAGCGGGCTGCGCGCCTGGAGTTCCTCGTGGGTGCCCACGTCGGCCAGGCGTCCCGCGTCCAGGACGGCGATCCGGTCGGCGAGCGCGAGGGTGGAGCGGCGGTGGGCGATCAGCAGCGTCGTGCGGCCGCGCATCACCTGGCGCAGGGCGTCGAAGATCTCCGCCTCGACCCGGGCGTCCACCGCGGAGGTGGCGTCGTCCAGGAGCAGCAGCCGGGGGTCGGTGAGGATCGCGCGGGCCAGGGCGACGCGCTGCCGCTGGCCGCCGGACAGCGTCAGCCCCTGCTCGCCGACGACCGTGTCGTAGCCGTCCGGCAGGGCGCTGATGAATTCGTGCGCCTGGGAGGCGCGGGTCGCCGCCAGGACTTCCTCGTCGGTGGCGTCGGGTTTGCCGTAGGCGATGTTGGCGCGGACCGTGTCGGAGAACAGGAAGCTGTCCTCGGGTACCAGGCCGATCGCGGAGCGCAGCGAGGCGAAGGTCAGCTCGCGGACGTCCACCCCGCCGATCCGCACGGCGCCGCCGGTCACGTCGTACATCCGGGGCAGCAGCAGGGAGACGGTGGACTTGCCGGAGCCGGACGCGCCGACCACGGCGACGGTCTCGCCGGGTTCGATGCTCAGGTCGAAGCCGTCCAGGACCGGGCGCTCGGCGCTGTAGCCGAAGGTGACGTGGTCGAAGTCGACGGTGGCGGGGGCGCTCGGCGGGAGGGCCCTGGTGCCTTCGTCGAGGGTCGGGCGGGTGTCGATGAGTTCGAGGACGCGCTCGACTCCGGCGCGTGCCTGCTGGCCGACGGTGAGCATCATCGTCAGCATCCGGACCGGGCCGGTGAGCTGCGCGAGGTAGGTGGAGAACGCCACGAAGGTGCCCAGGGTGATCTGGCCGCGGGCGGCCATCCAGCCGCCCAGGGCGAGCATGCCGATCTGGCCGAGCGAGGGGACCGCCTGGAGCGCCGGTGTGTAGCGGGCGCTGAGCCGGACGGTGCGCAGCCGCCCGGCGAACAGGCGGCGGCCCACCGTCCGCAGCTTGTCCATCTCCTGCTGCTCCTGGCCGAACCCCTTGACCACGCGGACGCCGGTGACCGACCCGTCCACGATCCCGGCGACCGCAGCGGCCTGGCCCTGGGCGTACCAGGTCGCGGGGAAGAGCCGCTTGCGGGAGCGGTCGGCGATGAACCACAGCGCGGGGGCGACGGCGAGCGCCACCAGCGTCAGTACCGGGGAGAGCAGCAGCATCACGACGAGGGAGAGCAGGAAGAGCAGCAGGTTGCCGATCATGACGGGCAGCATGAACAGCAGTCCCTGGATCAGCTGGAGGTCGCTGGTGGCGCGGCCGACGACCTGCCCGGTGCTCAGTTCGTCCTGGCGGCGGCCGTCGAGCCGCATGATCGACCGGAACATCTCGTCACGCAGGTCGTGCTGGACGTCGAGCGCCAGCCGCCCGCCGTAGAAGCGGCGCATGTACGTGAGGACGTAGACGACGGCAGCGGCTGCCACCAGGGCGATCGCCCACGGCATGAGCTGCCGGTCGTGCTTGACGATGACGTCGTCGATGATCAGCTTGGGCACCAGCGGCACCAGGGCGGTGACGCCCATGCCCGCCAGGGACGCCCCGAACGACAGCAGCACGCTCCGCTTGTAGCGCCACGCATAGCCGCTGAGCCTTCGAAGCCAGCCCTGCCCGTAGCCGTCCTCGGCCGGCTCCCCCGGTTTCGCCTTCGCCACGCTGTCCTCCACCACGTTCTTCCCCGCGGTCCGCGACCGCCTGACCCGCTGAGGCCCAACGCGCCTGACCGCGCGTTTCATCCTCCCGCAACAAATCCAACGACCAAAGTCGCACATGAGTACGACTTTGGTCCTCATCACTTCGAGTGATCCGCTGCGGGGCGAAAAAGGGACAGGGGCGGTCTCAGCGGGTGGCGGAGATCTGCCGCGCCATGATCGTCGTCAGCTCGTAGGCGGTGTGGGAGGCGGCGACGGCAGTGATCTCCGCGTGGTCGTACGCCGGGGCGACCTCCACCACGTCGGCGGAGACCAGGTGTCGGCCGGCCAGGCCGCGCAGGATCTCCAGGAGTTCGCGGGAGGTGAGGCCGCCGGCCTCGGGAGTTCCCGTGCCGGGAGCGTGGGCGGGGTCCAGGACGTCGATGTCGACCGAGACGTACAGTGGGCGGTCGCCGATCCGTTCGCGCAGCTGCTGGACGACCTCGTCGACGCCGCGGCGCATGACGTCGGCGGAGGTGACGATGCCGAAGCCCATCTTCGCGTCGTCGTCGAGGTCTTTCCGGCCGTAGAGCGGGCCGCGGGTTCCGACGTGGGAGAGCGCGGAGGTGTCGAGGATGCCCTCCTCGACCGCGCGCCGGAAGGGCGTGCCGTGCGTGTAGGCGGCGCCGAAGTACGTGTCCCAGGTGTCGAGGTGGGCGTCGAAGTGGAGCAGGGCCACCGGCCCGTGCCGGCGGGCGACCGCGCGCAGCAGCGGCAGGGCGATCGTGTGGTCGCCGCCGAGCGTCATGAGCCGGGCCCCGGTCGCCAGCAGGTCGTCGGCGGCGGCCTGGACGGACTCCACCGCCTCGCCGATGTCGAACGGGTTGGCGGCGATGTCGCCCGCGTCGGCGACCTGGGCCAGTTCGAAGGGGGAGGCGTCCTGCGCCGGGTTGTACGGGCGCAGCAGCCGGGACGCCTCGCGGATGGCGTTGCCGCCGAACCGCGCGCCGGGGCGGTAGGACACGCCGGTGTCGAAGGGCACGCCGACGACCGCGACGTCGGCGGCGCCCACCTCGTCGAGCCGGGGCAGCCGGGCGAAGGTCGCGGGACCCGCGTAGCGCGGGACCTGCGAGGAGTCGACGGGGCCGCGCGGCTGTGCGCTGCTCATAGGGCTGCCTCTTCTCGGTGTGGCGGTCATCGGTGCGACCGTCGTCCAGTACGACCGGCAGGACGACCGGCTTCATGGGCGCGGTCGGTCCTTCACGGCTGTGAGCTCACGGCTGTAAAGCAAAGTGCTGCCGCTGCGTGCGCGGCAGCTACCGCCACGGACGGTGCCGGGTCCGCAGTGGGCGCTCGTGCCGGCGGGTCCGCCGGTCTCCGCGACCCTACGGACCCCTGCCCCTCCCCGAAATGTACGTTTCCTCCAATCGGCGGCGGTGATTACGCCTCGGCGTCGATCCAGGGCACGTCGCATACCAGGACGCAGGGGCGGGAGAATGTGCTCATGCCCATGGACCCGCTGCCTGCCACCCCCACTCGCCAGGCCCTCGTCTCGCACCTGATACGCACCCGGATCGCCGGTGACGTCGCGACTCCGCGCGAGAACAACCTCGACCACTACCGCGAGCTCGCCGAGGGCAACCGCTACTTCTGGTTCGGGCTGGACCTCGGCGACCGGTGGAGCGACGAGGCCGCGGTGCTCGAGCTGATGGCCGAGCGGTGCGGGGTCGTCGCCGATCCCGAACACGTCCGCGGGCAGGACACCATCGACCCGGAACTGACCGTGGACGGGCTGGACCGGATGGCAGCGGTCCTGAAGAAGGCGGTGGAGAACCGGTCCACGGTCCTGCTGGCGAGCGGGCACCCGGCGGGGCTGTTCGCCGTGCACAACGTGCTCGCCAAGGCGCTGCGCACGGTCGGCTGCCATGTGGTCGGACCGGCGGAGAACCTCTACGCGGACGGCGGCGAGATCCGCTACCTGGGCGGCGTCTTCATGCTGCACCGGGGCGGCAGCCTGGTGCACACGCACTCCCCCGAGCCGATGGCCGAGGTGCTCAACGCCCTGGAGCGCGACGGGCGCGGGCTGCCCGACCTGGTGGTGGCCGACCACGGGTGGGCCGGTTGCGCGGGGTCGCGCGGCATCGAGACCGTCGGCTTCGCGGACTCCAACGACCCGGCCCTGTTCGTGGGCGAGTCCGAGGGCACGGTCCTGGTGACGGTGCCGCTGGACGACAACGTGCAGCCGCACTTCTACGCGCCCATGGCGTCCTATCTGCTGGACGCGGCCGACCTGCGGCACCGTCCGGCGCCCCGCCCGAACGGCGGCGGGCGGCACCGCCCGGACCCGCGGGCCCGGCGGGCCAGGACCCGTAAGACTCGGGACTGACCCGCACGACCCGGGACCGGCCGGCCGCGGCCGGGCCCTGACCGGGACGGCTTCCGCCTCAGGCGCGCGGCACCCGGACCAGGCCCTCCTGGATCACCGACACGGCCAGCGCGCCGTCCTGCGTGTAGATGCGGGCGGTGCCCAGTCCGCGGCCACCCGAGGCGGACGGGCTCTGCTGGTCATAGAGCAGCCACTCGTCCGCGCGGAAGGGGCGGTGGAACCACATCGCGTGGTCCAGGCTCGCGCCCACCACGTCGCCGACCGCCCAGCCGCCGCGCCCGTGCGCAAGGAGCACGGAGTCGAGCAGCGTCATGTCCGACACATAGGTGGCGAGGCAGACGTGGAGCAGGGGGTCGTCGACGACTTTGCCGCGGGTGCGGAACCACACCTGGGAGCGCGGCTCGCGGCGTACTCCGGCGGTGAGGAAGGGCGGGTCCTCGACATAGCGCAGGTCCACGGCGGCACGCGCCTCGCGCAGTCGGTCGACCACAGTCGGGTCGGGGAACTTGTCGGCGTGGGCCGGCAGCAGTTCGTCGGCGCACGGAAGGGTCTCGGGGTCCGGCGCCGCCGGCATGGCCTCCTGGTGCTCCAGGCCGTCCTCGTGCACCTGGAAGGACGCCGAGAGGTGGAAGATCGGCTGGCCGTGCTGGATCGCGACGACCCGGCGCGTGGTGAAGGAGCGGCCGTCGCGAATCCGGTCCACCTGGTAGACGATCGGCGCACCCGGGTCGCCGGGTCGCAGGAAGTACGCGTGCAGGGAGTGTGCGGCGCGCTCCTCGGGCACGGTGCGGCCGGCCGCGACCAGGGCCTGCGCGGCGACCTGGCCGCCGAAGACGCGCGGCACCACGGCCGAGCGGCTGTAGCCGCGGAAGATGTCCTGCTCGATCCGCTCCAGGTCGAGGAGGGCGAGCAGGGACTGCAGGGGCGTCGGGTTGTCGTTCACAGGCCCATCGATTTGGCGATGATCGTCTTCATGACCTCACTGGTCCCGCCGTAGATCCGGTTGACCCGGTTGTCCGCGTAGAGGCGGGCGATCGGGTACTCGTTCATGTAACCGTATCCGCCGTGCAGCTGGAGGCAGCGGTCGATCACGCGAGCGGCGACCTCGGTACAGAACAGCTTGGCGGAGGCGGCGTCGGCGGCGGACAGCTCGCGCCGGTCGTGGGCCTCCAGCGCGCGGTCCACCACGGCCTCGGCGGCGTCGACCTCGGCCTTGCACGCGGCCAGCTCGAACTTGGTGTTCTGGAAGGACGCGACGGTCTTGCCGAAGACGGTGCGGTCCTGGACGTAGGCCTGGGCGAAGCGGACGGCGGCCGCGGCCTGGGCGTAGGCGCCGGCGGCGATGGCCAGCCGCTCCTGCGGGAGGTTCTGGCCGAGGTAGGAGAAGCCCTTGCCCTCCTCGCCGAGCAGGTCCTCGATCGGCACGCGCACGTCGGAGAAGGACAGCTCCGCGGTGTCGGAGGTCTTCAGGCCGAGCTTGTCGAGCTTCCGGCCGACCGCGTAGCCCTCGGACTTGGTGTCGACGACGAACAGCGAGATGCCCGCGCGGCGGTCCTCGGGGGTGGGCGGGGCGGTGCGGGCGCAGACGATCACGCGGTCGGCGTGGACGCCGCCGGTGATGAAGGTCTTCGCCCCGTTGAGGACGTAGTGGCTGCCGTCCTCGGCGAGCTTGGCGGTGGTCTTCATGCCGGCCAGGTCGGAGCCGGTGCCGGGCTCGGTCATCGCGATGGCGAACATCGTGGCGCCGCTGACGAAGCCGGGCAGCCAGCGCTTCTTCTGCTCCTGCGTGCCGTACGCCATCACGTACGGCAGGCACAGGCCGACGTGCACGCTGCTGCCGCCGAAGCTGACTCCGGCGCGGGACAGCTCCTCGCTGATCACGGCCTGGAACTTGAAGCTGGTCTCGCCCGCGCCGCCGAACTCCTCCGGCACCTCGATGCCGAAGACGCCCAGCTCGCCGAGCTTGTAGTAGAACTCCCGCGGCACCTGTCCGGCCGCCAGCCACTCGTCGTAGACGGGGACGACCTCGGCCTCGATGAAGGCGCGGATCGTCGCGCGAAACGCTTCGTGGTCTTCGTTGAACACCGTACGACGCACAGCGCGCCTCCCGTCCGAGAATAAGCAAGCGCTCAGAAAGTTACCCGCCGGTCGTCGTCGCTGTCCAGGCCGGAGGTGCTGTCGAGGGCGTCCAGCGCGCTCAGCGCGAGCCGGTGCAGGAGGGCGGCCATTCCGGCGCGGTCGGGCAGTCCGGACTGGGCGCCGAGGTGGGGGGTGGAGTTGAGCAGGCCGAACACCGCGTGCACCGCGGCGCGGGCCTCCAGTTCGCTGGCGTCGGGATAGACGCGGCGGACCACGCCCACCCACTCCTCCACGTACTGCCGCTGGAGCTGGCGGACGAGCTTGCGGTCCGAGTCGCGCAGCCGGTCCAGCTCGCGGTCGTGCAGGGTGATCAGCGGCCGGTCGTCGATCGCGAAGTCGATGTGGCCGCGGATCAGCGCGTCCAGCGCCTCGGCCGGCTCGCCACTCTCGGCGACCCGCATCCGGCCCGCCGCCAGCAGCCGCCCGCTGATCCCGACCAGCAGCTCGGCGAGCATCGCGTCCTTCCCGGCGAAGTGCCGGTACAGGCCGGGGCCGCTGATGCCGACCGCGGCCCCTATCTCGTCGACGCCGACCCCGTGGAACCCGCGCTCGGCGAAGAGCCGCGCGGCCTCTCTGAGGATCTGCTCGCGCCGGTTTTCCACAGCTTTCGTCGGACTCATGAAATCGAGTCTAGACAATCCCGTTAGCGGGCGTTAACGTGGAGTCATCGGTTAACGCTCGCTAACACCATCCGGGGGCCGACCCATGGCAGCACCCACCTTGACCAGTGCCGCAGATCCGACATCGGAGACATTCCGCGCCAACGCGCGGGCTCACGCCGACCTCACGGCCACGCTGCGTGACAAGCTGGCCGCCGCCCGGCTCGGCGGCGGGGAGAAGGCGCGGGCGCGGCACACCGCGCGGGGGAAGCTGCTGCCTAGGGACCGGGTCGACGGGCTGCTCGACCCCGGTTCCCCCTTCCTCGAACTCGCCCCGCTCGCGGCCGACGGGATGTACGACGGGCAGGCGCCCGCCGCAGGGGTGATCGCCGGGATCGGCCGGGTCTCGGGCCGCGAGGTCGTGGTCGTGGCCAATGACGCCACCGTCAAGGGCGGCACCTACTACCCGATGACGGTGAAGAAGCACCTGCGGGCCCAGGAAGTCGCGCTGGACAACCGGCTGCCGTGCGTCTACCTGGTGGACTCCGGCGGCGCCTTCCTCCCCCGGCAGGACGAGGTCTTCCCCGACCGCGACCACTTCGGCCGGATCTTCTTCAACCAGGCCACCATGTCCGCCCGCGGCATCCCGCAGATCGCCGCGGTGATGGGTTCGTGCACCGCCGGAGGCGCCTACGTGCCGGCGATGAGCGACGAGGCGGTGATCGTGCGGAACCAGGGCACGATCTTCCTCGGCGGCCCGCCGCTGGTGAAGGCCGCAACCGGCGAGGTGGTCACCGCCGAGGAACTCGGCGGTGGCGAGGTGCACTCCCGGACCTCCGGCGTCACCGACCACCTCGCCGAGGACGACGCGCACGCGCTGAGCATCGTCCGCGACATCGTGGCCACGCTCCCCGCCCGGGGCGCCCCGCCGTGGACGGTGCAGCCCGCGCAGCCGCCCGCGGTGGACCCCGCGGGGCTCTACGGAGCGGTGCCCGCGGACTCCCGCACCCCGTACGACGTCCGGGAGGTGATCGCCCGGCTGGTGGACGGCAGCCGCTTCGCGGAGTTCAAGGCGGAGTACGGCACCACGCTGGTCACCGGGTTCGCCCACGTCCAGGGCCACCCGGTCGGCATCGTGGCCAACAACGGCATCCTGTTCGCCGAGTCCGCCCTCAAGGGTGCGCACTTCATCGAGCTGTGCGACCAGCGCGGCATCCCGCTGCTCTTCCTCCAGAACATCTCCGGGTTCATGGTGGGCCGGCAGTACGAAGCGGGGGGCATCGCCAAGCACGGCGCGAAGATGGTGACGGCGGTGGCGTGCGCGCGGGTGCCGAAGCTGACCGTGGTGATCGGCGGCTCCTACGGCGCGGGCAACTACTCGATGTGCGGCCGGGCCTACAGCCCCCGCTTCCTGTGGATGTGGCCCAACGCCAAGATCTCGGTGATGGGCGGTGAGCAGGCCGCCTCGGTGCTGGCGACGGTGAAGCGGGACCAGTTGGCGGCCGCCGGTGAGAAGTGGAGCGAGCAGGCGGAGGAGGAGTTCAAGGCGCCGATCCGCGAGCAGTACGAGACCCAGGGCAACGCCTACTACGCGACGGCCCGGCTGTGGGACGACGGGGTGATCGACCCGTTGGAGACCCGCACCGTGCTGGGGCTGGCGCTGACCGCCTGTGCCAACGCGCCGCTGCCGGCGGCCGATCCGACCGCGCCGGGCTACGGCGTCTTCCGGATGTGAGGGCCGAGATGAGCAGTGTGACCACACCGAGCCGGTCGGAGATGTTCGACACCGTACTGGTCGCCAACCGGGGCGAGATCGCGGTGCGGGTGATGCGCACCCTGCGCGCGTCGGGGGTGCGGTCGGCGGCGGTGTTCACCGAGGCGGACGCCGGGGCCCGGCATGTGCGGGAGGCCGACTGCGCGGTACGGGTGGACAGTTACCTGTCGGCGGCCGAACTGGTCCGGGCGGCCGGTGAGGCGGGCGCCCAGGCGGTCCACCCCGGCTACGGCTTCCTCGCCGAGAACGCGGGCTTCGCCCGGGCCTGCGCCGAGGCCGGCCTGGTCTTCATCGGCCCGCCGGCCGACGCGATCGAGCTGATGGGCGACAAGATCCGGGCCAAGCAGACGGTGCGGGCCGCCGGGGTGCCGGTGGTGCCGGGCAGCAGCGGCAGCGGGCTGACCGACGAGGAACTGGCGGAGGCGGCACGGGAGATCGGCATGCCGGTGCTCCTCAAGCCGTCGGCGGGCGGCGGCGGCAAGGGCATGCGGCTGGTCCGGGACACGGCGCAGCTGCCCGAGGAGATCGCGGCGGCCCGCCGGGAGGCGCGCGGTTCTTTCGGTGACGACACGCTGCTGGTGGAGCGCTGGGTGGACCGGCCCCGGCACATCGAGATCCAGGTGCTGGCCGACGCGCACGGCCATGTGGTGCACCTGGGCGAGCGGGAGTGCTCGCTCCAGCGCCGCCACCAGAAGGTGATCGAGGAGGCGCCCTCGGTGCTGCTGGACCCGGCGACCCGGGCCGCCATGGGTGAGGCGGCGGTGCAGGCGGCGCGGTCCTGCGGGTACACCGGTGCGGGCACGGTGGAGTTCATCGTGCCGGGCGCGGACCCGTCCGCGTACTACTTCATGGAGATGAACACCCGGCTCCAGGTGGAGCACCCGGTCACGGAGCTGGTGACCGGGCTGGACCTGGTGGCGTGGCAGCTGCGGGTGGCGTGCGGGGAGCCGTTGGACTTCGGCCAGCAGGACGTGGCACTGACCGGGCACGCGGTCGAGGCGCGGATCTGCGCGGAGATGGCCCGGCCGGGCGACGGCGGGGTGGACTTCCTGCCGTCGGCGGGCACCGTGCTGGAGGTGCGTGACCCGGACGGCCCCGGGGTGCGGGTGGACTCCGGCCTGGCGGCGGGCACCGAGGTCGGCACCGCCTACGATCCGATGCTCGCCAAGGTGATCGGGTACGGGCCGGACCGGGCGACGGCGCTGCGCCGACTGCGGGCGGCGCTGGCCGGCACCGTGGTACTGGGTGTGGAGACGAACACCGGGTTCCTGCGGCGGCTGCTGGCCCATCCGGCGGTGGTCGCGGGCGAGTTGGACACCGGGCTGATCGACCGGGACGCGGCGCTGCTGGTGCCGGAGGGGGTGCCGGACGAGGTGTACGAGACGGCGGCGCTGCTGCGGCAGCGTGCGTTGGGCGCGGAGACGGAGGGCGGCGGGTGGGTCGACCCGTTCTCGGTGCCGAGCGGGTGGCGACTGGGCGGGGAGCCGGCGTGGACGGTGCACCATCTGCGGGTGCCGGGCCGGGAGCCGGTGCGGGTCGGAATCCGCGCCGGCCGGGTCAGGATCGGCGACGGCCCCCCGGTGCAGGCGCGGATCGAGGTGGCCGGCTCCCGGGTGACGCTGTACCGCGAGGGCCGGGCGTGCGGCTTCGACACGGCGGGCGAGTGGCTCGGCCGGGAGGGCGACAGCTGGCATGTGCAGTCGTACGACCCGGTGGCCGCGGCGCTGCGCGGGCTGGCGGCCGGTGCGGGGGACGGCGCGCTGACGGCGCCGATGCCCGGCACGGTCACGGTGGTGAAGGTGGCCAAGAGCGAGCAGGTGGTGGCCGGACAGGGCCTGCTGGTGGTGGAGGCGATGAAGATGGAGCACGTGATCGCCGCGCCTTACGACGGCACGGTGGCCGAGATCGATGTCGCCGCGGGCACGGCGGTGGCGATGGACCAGGTGCTGGCGGTGGTCACCCCGAATCTCCCGGACGCCCCGAACTCCCCGGGCACCCCGGACGCCCCGGGCACCCCGGAGGGCGGCGCCGATGCCACCCCGGACAGCGCGAGGGAGGCGTCATGACCGACACCAACAGCTCGCAGGACACCGGTGCGGGGCTGCCCGCGGGCCTGCCGATGGCGGTTCCGGCACCCGGCCTGCCGGAATACGTCCGCATCCATGAGGTCGGTGCCCGCGACGGCCTGCAGAACGAGAAGTCGACGGTGCCGACACAGGTGAAGGCGGAGTTCGTGCACCGCCTGGCGGACGCGGGGCTGACGACGATCGAGGCGACCAGCTTCGTGCACCCCAAGTGGGTGCCCCAACTGGCGGACGCGGCCGAGCTGATGCCGCTCCTGGCGGACCTGGCCGGGCGGCCGGAGCTGCGCCTGCCGGTCCTGGTGCCGAACGCCCGGGGGCTGGAGCGCGCCCTCGAACTGGGGGTGCGGGAGATCGCGGTGTTCGGCAGCGCCACCGAGTCCTTCGCCCGGGCGAATCTGAACCGCACGGTGGCCGAGTCGCTGGCGATGTTCGAGCCGGTGGTGGCCCGCGCCAGGGACGCCGGGCTGCGGGTGCGCGGCTATCTGTCGATGTGCTTCGGCGACCCCTGGGAGGGCCCGGTCCCGATCGCCCAGGTCGCAGAGGTGGCCCGCAGGCTGTACGAGCTGGGCTGCGCCGAGTTGAGCCTCGGCGACACCATCGGGGTGGCGACGCCCGGCCATGTGGTGGCGCTGCTGGACGAGTTGACCGCCGCCGGGGTCCCGATCGGACACCTCGCGGTGCACTTCCACGACACGTACGGCCAGGCGCTGGCGAACACCTTGGCCGCGCTGCGACGCGGGGTGGCTGTCGTCGATGCCTCGGCGGGTGGCCTGGGCGGCTGCCCGTACGCCAAGAGCGCCACCGGGAACCTCGCCACCGAAGACCTCGTCTGGATGCTGCACGGGCTCGGCATCAGGACCGGGGTCGACCTCGACCGCCTCAGCGCCACAAGCGTCTGGATGGCGGAGCAGTTGGGACGGCCCAGCCCGTCCCGTACCGTCCGCGCCCTCACCCATCGGGAGCCGTAGCCATGTCCATCGACCACCGCCTGTCCGAGGAGCACGAGTCGCTGCGGGCGACCGTGGCCGAGTTCGCCCATGACGTGATCGCACCGAAGATCGGCGATTTCTACGAGCGGGAGGAGTTCCCGTACGAGATCGTGCGGGAGATGGGGCGGATGGGCCTGTTCGGGCTGCCGTTCCCGGAGGAGTACGGCGGGATGGGCGGGGACTACTTCGCGCTGGGGCTGGCGCTGGAGGAGCTGGCCCGGGTGGACTCCTCGGTGGCGATCACCCTGGAGGCGGGGGTGTCGCTGGGCGCGATGCCGGTGTTCCGGTTCGGCACCGAGGAGCAGAAGCGGACCTGGCTGCCGCGGTTGTGCTCGGGCGAGATGCTGGGCGCCTTCGGCCTGACCGAGCCGGAGTGCGGCTCCGACGCGGGCGGCACCAGGACCACCGCGCGGCTCGACGACGCGACCGGCGAGTGGGTGATCAACGGCACGAAGTGCTTCATCACCAACTCCGGCACCGACATCACCGGCCTGGTCACGGTGACCGCGGTGACCGGGCGCAAGGAGGACGGCCGGCCGCGGATCTCCTCGATCATCGTGCCGTCCGGGACGCCGGGCTTCACGGTGTCGAAGAAGTACAGCAAGGTCGGGTGGAACGCCTCGGACACCCGGGAGCTGTCGTTCACGGACTGCCGGGTGCCGGCGGCGAACCTGCTGGGCGCGGAGGGCCGGGGGTACGCCCAGTTCCTGCGGATTCTGGACGAGGGCCGGATCGCGATCTCCGCGCTGGCCACCGGGCTGGCCCAGGGCTGCCTGGACGAGTCGCTGGCGTATGCGCGGCAGCGGGAGGCGTTCGGGCGGCCGATCGGCGCGAACCAGGCGATCCAGTTCAAGCTGGCCGACATGGAGATGCGCGCCCACACCGCCCGGCTGGCCTGGCGGGACGCGGCGTCGCGGCTGGTGCGCGGGGAGGAGTTCAAGAAGGAGGCGGCGCTGGCGAAGCTCTACACCTCGGAGATCGCGGTGACCAACGCCCGCGAGGCGACCCAGGTGCACGGGGGGTACGGCTTCATGAACGAGTACCCGGTGGCCCGGATGTGGCGGGACTCGAAGATCCTGGAGATCGGCGAGGGCACCAGCGAGGTGCAGCGGATGCTGATCGCGAGGGAGCTGGGGCTGGCCGAGTGACCCGATAACGCCGGCAGATCCGGAGAGAGCGCCTGCCGCTCACCCGGTGAACGCCTGCCGCTCCTCCGTTCAAGGCCTGCCACTCACCGTTTAACGATCGCCACTCACCCGTTCGGCCCTCCCCAACCGCACTGGGGTGCCCGAAAGCGGGCAGGATTCTTGCAAAGCGGCGATGATCTGATGAGTATCAACGGGTGCCTGAACACCGGACGTCCTATGACGACCTCATCGACCACCTGGTCCGCACCACGTCGCTGCACCGCGGCGAGGCGGCCCGGGTGGTCATGGACGTCCTGGCGTACTTCGACGAGACGACCGAGGAGTACGTCCGCCGCAGGCACCGCGAGCTCCAGGCGAAGGGCCTGGTCAACACGGAGATCTTCGAGCGGATCAGCGAGGAGCTGCCGCACCGCGCGGTCGCCCCGGCCGCGCTGTCCCAGCGCCAGCTGCGCCGGATCGTCTACGGCTGACCGAGGCACCCCGCCCCACACCCCCACCAGCTCCACCCACCCACCAGCTCCACCCACCCCCCCCAGCTTCACCCACCCCCCCAGCTTCACCCACCCCCACCAGGCGCTCAGGGGCGCCGGGCACCCGACAGGTACGACCGAGAGGGACGGCATATGTGCGGAATTGTCGGCTACATCGGCAGGCGCGACGTGGCACCACTGCTGCTGGAGGGCCTGCAGCGGCTGGAGTACCGGGGCTACGACTCGGCCGGCATCGCGATCACCGGCCGATCGGGTGAACTGCGGACCGTCAAGGCCAAGGGCCGGGTGCGTGACCTGGAGGCCCGCGTCCCCAAGCGCTTCGCCGGCACCACCGGCATCGCACACACCCGCTGGGCCACCCACGGCGCGCCCAGCGACGCCAACGCCCACCCGCACCTGGACGCGGACAGCGCGGTCGCCGTCGTGCACAACGGCATCATCGACAATGCCTCCGAGCTGCGCGCCAGGCTCAGCGCCGAGGGCACCGCCTTCACCTCCGAGACCGACACCGAGGTGCTCGCCCACCTGATCGCCCGCTCGCAGGCCGACACGCTGGAGCAGCGGGTGAGCGAGGCGCTGCGCTCGGTCGAGGGCACCTACGGCCTCGCGGTGCTGCACCGCGACTTCCCGGACCGGATCGTGGTGGCCCGCAACGGTTCGCCGGTGGTGCTCGGCATCGGCGAGAAGGAGATGTTCGTCGCCTCCGACGTGGCCGCGCTCGTCGCCCACACCCGCCAGGTCGTCACGCTCGCGGACGGCGAGATGGCCACCCTGAAGGCCGACGACTTCCGCACCTACACCACCGAGGGCTCGCGGACCACCGCCACGCCGACCACCGTGGAGTGGGAGGCCGAGTCGTACGACATGGGCGGCCACGACACGTACATGCACAAGGAGATCGCCGAGCAGGCCGAGGCGGTGGACCGGGTGCTGCGCGGGCGGATCGACGACAAGTTCGCCACCGTCCACCTCGGCGGGCTCAACCTCGACCCGCGCGAGGCCCGCGGGGTGCGCCGGATCAAGATCCTCGGCTGCGGCACCAGCTACCACGCCGGTCAGATCGGCGCGCAGCTCATCGAGGAGCTGGCCCGTATCCCCGCCGACGCGGAGCCGGCCTCGGAGTTCCGCTACCGCAACCCGGTGGTCGACCCGGACACGCTGTACGTCGCGGTGTCGCAGTCCGGCGAGACGTACGACGTGCTGGCGGCCGTACAGGAGCTCAAGCGCAAGGGCGCGCGGGTGCTCGGCGTGGTCAACGTGGTGGGTTCGGCGATCGCCCGGGAGGCGGACGGCGGGACCTATGTGCACGCCGGGCCCGAGGTCTGCGTGGTGTCCACGAAGTGCTTCACCAACACGGTGGTGGCCTTCGCGCTGCTCGCGCTGCACCTGGGCCGGATCAGGGACCTGTCGGTCGCCGACGGCCGCCGGATCATCGAGGGGCTGCGGCGGCTGCCCGGCCAGATCGACGAGATCCTCAAGGCCGAGCCGGAGATCAAGCGGCTGGCGCTGCACTTCGCGGACGCGAAGTCGATGCTGTTCATCGGCCGGGTGCGCGGGTACCCGGTGGCCAGGGAGGCGTCGCTGAAGCTGAAGGAGGTCAGCTACATCCACGCCGAGGCGTACCCTGCCTCGGAGCTGAAGCACGGGCCGCTGGCCCTGGTGGAGCCGGCGATGCCCACGGTGGCGATCGTGCCGGATGACGACCTGCTGGAGAAGAACCGGGCCGCGCTGGAGGAGATCAAGGCCCGCAGCGGCCGCATCCTCGCCGTGGCCCACCAGGAGCAGGAAAAGGCCGACCACACGATCATCGTCCCGAAGAACGAGGACGAGCTCGACCCGATCCTGATGGGCATCCCGCTCCAGCTCTTCGCCTACCACACCGCGCTGGCGCTGGGCCGGGACATCGACAAGCCGAGGAACCTCGCGAAGTCCGTCACCGTGGAGTGACCGCGCTACGCCCTGGCGCGGGCCGGCTCCCCGGCCCGCGCCAGGGCCGCCTCACGCCTCACAACCTCATGGAATGACCACCACCGGCCGCTGCGCCCGCCGCGCCAGCCGCCCGGCCACCGACCCGAAGATCCGCCCGACCATCCCGTGGGTCCCGCCGACCACGATGGCGTCGGCTTCGTACTCCTTGCCGACCTCCTCCAGCTCGTGGCAGATGTCGCCGCCGCGCTCCACCAACACCCAGGAGATCTCGGCGAGATGGTCGGCGCAGGCCAGCTCCAGGCCCAGCACCTCGGTGCGGTGGTCGGGCACGTCCACGAAGACCGGCGGCTCGCAGCCGGCCCACACGGTGGCCGGCAGCCGGTTCGCGACATGCACGATGATCAGCGCGGAGTGCGTTCTGCGGGCCATCCCGATCGCGTAGGACAGCGCGCGCTCACTGGAGACGGAGCCGTCGAAACCGACGACCACGCCGTGCCGGAAGGCCGGATCACAGGCGTGGTGCCGCGCGGTGGCCAGCTCGGGGAGCGCTGCCTCGTCGGCAAGCGGCCTGCCCTCGGCAGGCTCGGGAATGTCATGACCGGCCATGATGGGGATTCTCGGCGAGGGCGGCGCTGACGCGCCGAGCAGCGGACAAGACGTTTCTCGCGGGGCGGGCCGCCGCAGCGGCCGGTTTCGGCCAGTTCACCACTTCCCGTCCCACTCCCTCCAGAGTACGGCCGGTGCAAGCGCCTGCACAGGGCCGACGGGCCCTTCACAGGCTCTTCCGTATGTCTTGCGTACCCGGAGTTCCCAGGAGAATGCCGGAGGGAGCCCAAGAGCGCAACGGCACCGCGCCTGTGAGGGCAACGTCATCACGCCAACCGGCGACACGCTTCGGCGCACGGGCGCATCGCGGGGGCGCACCGCCGACACCTCCCCGGCACCTCCCGTCACCGCCCGCCGCCCCGACCCGACCAGCACCGCCCGCACCAGCCCGACGGCGGCCGCGCATGTGCAAGTTCACTCCGGAATATCCGGTACCGCTCTACGCCCATTCAGCGCCGGAACAGCGATTTTCGGCCAACTTGGCACCGTTGCACATTCGTTGGCGGCCGCGCGCACTAACACCTGCGCCACCAGCGGTTCTACGATGCGGCAGGACGCGGACAGTGCGGTCCGCAGTCGCAACGGCACGAGGCGTACTTCCCAGCAAGCCGCCAGGGTGAAACGCTTCGTGATCGAATGCTTCACGCCACGTTGCCTTGTCGACTTAGCGTCAGATGGTGAACTTGTCACTAACGCCCCACCTGACACAGTAGATTTGATCATGGGTGACTGCGCTGGACAGCGGGGGATTACGTGCAGGACCGAGGGGACGACGCGTCGATACGAGGGGGGCTTGAGCTCCATGAGCCAGGAGTCCAGTTCCGGTACGGCGGCGGACACTCCGTCGCAAGCACCATCGGCATCGCCTCGCGCCATCCGCAAGCTCTCCGCGCGCCGCCGTCCGGAGGTCGTCGCGGTGCTGCTCTTCAGCGGTGGTCCGATCTTCGAGAGTTCCATACCCCTGTCCGTCTTCGGCATCGACCGGCAGGACGCGGGGGTCCCCCGCTACCGGCTGCTGGTCTGCGCCGGCGAGGAGGGCGCGCTGCGCACCACCGGCGGGCTCGAACTCACCGCGCCCTACGGCCTTGAGGCGCTCGCCCGGGCCGGCACCGTGGTGGTGCCCACCTGGCGCTCGATATCCCAAGCACCGCCGCCGGAGGCCCTGGAGGCGATCCGCCGCGCACACGAGGAGGGTGCGCGCATCATCGGGCTGTGCACCGGCGCGTTCGTGCTCGCCGCCGCCGGTCTGCTGGACGGCCGGCCGGCCACCACGCACTGGATGTACGCCCCGACGCTCGCCAAGCGGTACCCGTCGGTGCACGTCGACCCCCGCGAGCTCTTCGTGGACGACGGCGACGTGCTCACCTCCGCCGGAACAGCGGCCGGTATTGACCTGTGCCTGCACGTGGTGCGCACCGACCACGGTACGGACGCGGCCGCCGCGCTCGCCCGCCGGCTGGTCGTCCCGCCGCGCCGGGCGGACTGGCAGACCGGGCAGCGGCACATGGACCGCTCTTTACCGGAGGAGATCGGCGCGGACCCGCTGGCCGAGGTCGTCGCGTGGGCGCTGGAGCACCTCCACGAGCAGTTCGACGTCGAGGCGCTGGCCGCGCGCGCGTACATGAGCCGGCGCACCTTCGACCGCCGGTTCCGCTCGCTGACCGGCAGCGCGCCGCTTCAGTGGCTGATCACCCAGCGGGTGCTCCAGGCGCAGCGGCTGCTGGAGACGTCGGACTACTCCGTCGACGAGGTGGCCGGGCGCTGCGGCTTCCGCTCGCCGGTGGCGCTGCGCGGGCACTTCCGCCGGCAACTCGGCTCCTCGCCCGCGTCGTACCGGGCCGCGTACCGGGCCCGCAGGCCGCAGGACGACGGTGACCGGGCCGGCTCGGCGCCCGAGGTGCCGGCCGCGCGCCGGGGCGGGGCGAGTGGTCCGGGCGGGCCGGGTGGGCCCGGGAACGGTGCCGGTCACGGCTCTGTGCACGCGCACGGAAACGGTCACGGCGGCGCGGGCGGCCACGGCGGCGGTCACGGTGCCGGGGCCGGGGCCGGGACGGGGGTCGGGCCGGGCAGTGGTACGGGCATCGCTCAGGGCGGCGGTCCCGGCGGCGGCCCGGGCGGCGGTCCCAGCGGCGGTCCGCAGGTGCTGGCCGCACCGCTCAAGGGCGACCCGGACGCGTACACCGCCTCCGCACGCGTCCCGGAGCAGTCGGGGCGGTCCGATCCGGCCGAGGCGGCCACCCGCGGGCGGCTGCGGGCCGGGCGCGGTCTGGGAGCCGCCCTCCCGGGACCACGTGATCGCCCGTAGGGTGAGACACATGAACGACCGGATGGTGTGGATCGACTGTGAGATGACCGGCCTCTCGCTGGCGCACGACGCGCTGATCGAGGTGGCCGCGCTCGTCACCGACTCCGAGCTGAACATCCTCGGCGAGGGGGTGGACATCGTGATCCGCCCGCCCGCCGAGGCGCTGGAGACGATGCCGGAGATCGTCCGGCAGATGCACACCGCCTCCGGTCTGCTGGAGGAGCTGCCCGGCGGGGTCGACATGGCCGAGGCGGAGCAGACGGTGCTGGACTACATCCGCACCCATGTCGCCGAGCCGCGCAAGGCACCGCTGTGCGGCAACTCCGTCTCCACCGACCGCGGCTTCCTCGCCCGGGACATGCCGGCGCTGGAGCAGCACCTGCACTACCGCATCGTGGACGTCTCCTCGATCAAGGAGCTGTCGCGCCGCTGGTACCCGCGGGCGTACTACAACAGCCCGGAGAAGAACGGCAACCACCGCGCGCTCGCCGACATCCGCGAGTCCATCGCCGAGCTGCGCTACTACCGCGAGGCCGTCTTCGTACCGGCCCCCGGCCCGGACACGGACACCGCCCGCGCGATCGCGGCCAAGCACGTCCTGCCGCCGGCCCCGCACGCCGCCCACTGACGGGCGCGTACCCGGCCGCATAAGCGGGCGCGACCACCCCCCGCCACCCTGTACACTTTTCCAAGCGGCGCCGCCCCGGCAGGGAAAAGCGCCGCTCATGGTGGGTGTAGCTCAGATGGTAGAGCACCTGGTTGTGGTCCAGGATGTCGCGGGTTCGAGTCCCGTCACTCACCCCAGCTTCACAGGGCGCCCGGCCGCGGAAACGCGGCCGGGCGCCTTTTTGCGCGGCGGCGGCCGGGGCGGAGGGGCGGCCCGGCCGGGCGGAACGGTCGAAGCGGTCAGGCGCCGCGGAGCGCCTGCCGGGCGGCCCCGATCACGCGCTGGGCGGCGGCGCCGTACACGGCGGACTCCCGCAGGGTGCGCCACACCTTCATGTGCGTGGCGACGCTGTCGGCATCCGAGGACGAACTCGACCTCGCCGGGCTGTCGGCTGTCTACCAGCGCACCCGGGACGGTGAACACGTCACGCGGTACCAGACCACCGGGCACTACTTCTACCTGCTCAACGGCGGGAACGCCGTCAACTTCCTGCACGGCGCCAGCGTCGGGCCGTTCATCCACCTCGTGCAGGCGGAGATACTGGCCGCCGTCCGCATGCTCACCCGCGGCGGGCTCGCCCACGGCATCCACGACGTCACCGCCGCCGACCGGGCCGTGATCGCCGACACCTGGCTGACCTACTTCAACCGCTGAGGACCCGCCCCCATGCCCATCACCCCCCAGCACCTCCACGCCACCCTCACCACCTACCTGAGCCGGCACCCCGAGGACAAGGACGGCCTCGCGGCCCTCACCGCCGCACTGGAGACCCACCCCGACACCATCGCCTCGCGCAAGGAGTTCCGCGGGCACGTCACCGCCGGTGCCCTGCTCCTGCGCCCGGACGGACGTGTCCTGCTCGTGGAGCACAAGGCACTGGGGAAGTGGCTCTTTCCCGGCGGGCACCTGGAGGACACCGACACGACCCTCATGGGCGCCGCCCTGCGGGAGTTGGCCGAGGAGACCGGCATCGACCCCGAACAGGTCACCCCCGACAGCCCGTTGCCCCTGCACATCGACATCCACCCCATCCCGGCCAACCCCGCCAAGGACGAACCCGACCACCAGCACTTCGACATCCGCTACCTGTTCCGGACGGCAGCCGACGTGGCCGAGCTCCAGACCGAAGAAGTCCTCGACTACTCCTGGCAGTTCGCCGACCAGATCACCGCCGAGCCCCTCCGCACCCGCCTCCTCGCCGTCCCCTTGAGCTGAGCCCCCCTGAGCCCCCCTGAGCCCCGCTGAGCCCCCTCACACCGCCGGGGTCGCCGGGAGGGTGATGGAGAGCTGGAAGCCCTCGGGGAGCCGGCACGCGTCGACGTGCCCGCCGTGCGCCTCGATGATGCCGCGGACGATCGCCAGGCCGAGCCCGGCGCCCGGTCCGGTGTGGGCATGCTCGTCGCTGGTACGGGCGCTGTTGGCGCGCCAGCCGACGTCGAAGATGTGCCCGAGGTCCTCGCTGGCGACGCCGGGGCCGTGGTCGAGGACGCTGATGATGAGGTGGTCGTCGTCGCGGTGGTGGGCGGTGACGAGGATGTCGCTGTGCTCCGGGGCGTGCCGGACGCCGTTGGCAGCAGGTTGCCGATGGCGCGGGTGAGTTCGCGCGGGTCGGCACACAGCATGTGGCCCGCCACGTCGCGGTGGACGACGCGGATGCCGCGCGCGCTCGCCGCGGCCCGCACGTCGACGACGGCGTCGGAGACGATGTCGAGCAGCGGCACGAGTTCGCGTTGCAGGTGCAGGGTGCCGCTCTGGAGGGTGGAGAGCGCGAAGAGGTCGTCGACCATGCCGGTCACGGTGTCCACCCGCGCGCGGATGGTGCGGACGTAGTCGGCCGGGTCGGGCGCGAACCCGTCGTCGATCGCCTCGGTCATCGCGCGGATGCCGGCCAGCGGGGTGCGCAGGTCGTGCGAGATCCACGCGAAGAACTGCCGCCTGGCCGCGTCGAGCTTCTCCACCTCCGCACGGGCCTGTGCGAGCTGCACCGAGGTGTCGGCGAGCCGGGCGTGCAGGTCGTTGAACTCCCGCCAGCCGGGCTCGGCCGGTTCCAGCACCGCCCCGGCGGCCAGGTGCCGCGCCGACGCGGACAGCCGTCCGACCGACCGCCGCACCACTCGGGAGATGGTCAGCCAGGTCGTGGCGAGGCTGATGACCGTGGAGATCGCGATCACCCACACCAGCACCGTCAGGTCGTGCGTGGAGATGAACATCTCGACCATGACCGCGAGGATCGACGACACGATCGAGGTGACCGCCCCGGCCACCACGATCGCGAACTGCGAGGCGACCGGCCCCCTGCGGTTCGCGTGCAACGCCAGGCCGGCGAGCAGGGTGACGGCCGCGGTGCAGATCACCGTGGTCATGACGATGAGGCCGATGTCGGGCAGGGCGAGCATGCGCGGCTACTCCGTTCCGTGCGGGGTGAACCGGTATCCGGCGCCCCATTGGGTGCGCAGGTAGACCGGATAGCGCGGTTCGGGTTCGATCTTCTCGCGCAGCCTGCGCACATGGACGGTCACGGTCGCGGCGTCCCCGAAGTTCCATCCCCACACCTCGCCGAGAATGTCGTCCCGGGTGAGTACCTGTCCGGGGTGCTGGACGCAGTACAGCAGCAGTTCGTATTCGCGGGTGGTCAGGGCGATCTCGTTCGTGCCGAGCCACGCGCGCCGGCGGGCGGGGTCGATCCGGAACGCGCCCGCGGTGAAGGGCGCGGCGGGGCTCGAGGGCGCGTGGCGGCGTAGTTGGGCCTGCATCCGCAGGTTTAGTTCCTTCATCGCGAACGGCTTGACCACGTAGTCGTCGGCGCCGTGCTCCAGCCCGCTGATGCGCTGGTCGACGGCGCCCAGCGCGGTGAGCATGATGATCGGGATGTCCGAGGTCGCCCGGGCCTGGCGGCACAGTTCGTCGCCGCTGGCCCCGGGCAGCATCCGGTCCACGACCAGGATGTCGGGCAGTCCGTCCGCGAGTGCCTGGCGGGCGGCGTGCCCGTCGCCGTACTGGGACATCGACCACCCGCTGGCCCGCAGATAGTCGCCGAGGACCGTCCGCACCGTCGCGTCGTCCTCGACGATCATCACCCGCGGTGTGTTCTCCATGCCCCGCACGCTACCTATCGGCCGCAGGGTGCCCGCGGTTCTTACAGAGCTGAAAGAACTTCGCGGGCGGCGCCGCGCGAATGCTTTCCTTGTTTCCCGGCGGCCGGGTCGGAAAGA
This sequence comes from Actinacidiphila sp. bgisy145, assembly GCF_057708125.1. Taxonomy (NCBI): domain Bacteria; kingdom Bacillati; phylum Actinomycetota; class Actinomycetes; order Kitasatosporales; family Streptomycetaceae; genus Actinacidiphila; species Actinacidiphila sp. bgisy145. Next base: position 2,352 of record NZ_JBYIRL010000034.1, on the reverse strand, counting down.
TCCGATCCCCGCTGCCACCACCCCCGCCACGAGAATCACCAGAAAAGAAGGACGCACTCCCATGCGCCTCAAAGCCGCCGCCGGAATCGGAATCGCAGCCGTCGCGCTGGCCTTCTTTTCCCGTCCGCGGCGACGGCGTACTCGACCACCCGGCTGCTGGCGCGCCACCGTCGGCGGCTCGGCGCGGGCGGCCCGGAACCGGCGATCCCTCCGCCCCGCTGGCTGTGACGGCCCGGCTCCGGCCCGTCGGCCGCAAGGCACTCCAACCCCGGCCGTGACCGCCGGGCCCCGGCCGGGCCCCCTTCGGAACTCGAAAAGACGGCGGGCCGAGCGGGCGATTATGGAACAACTCATTGACGCCGAAGGACCGGCCTTGTAGACATCACCTCACCGGAGAGCGCTCTCACCCCGCGCTCCCGCGTCCCTCGCGGACCCCCACCCGGATGAGGAGACACCAGATGCCAACCAGCGCGCCGCCGTCGGTGCGGCCACGGCGTACCCCACGCGACAGGTCCCGGCCCTGTCTCGTGCTCGCCCTCCTGCTCTCGCTGACCGCGGGCCTCGCGCTCGCCGTCACCACGCAGTCGCCGGCCCGCGCGGCCGGTTCGCTGCTGTCCCAGGGGCGGCCCGCCACCGCCTCCTCCACCGAGAACGCCGGCACCCCCGCGTCCGCCGCGGTCGACGGGAACACCGGCACCCGGTGGTCCAGCGCCGCCGCCGACCCGCAGTGGCTCCAGGTCGACCTGGGCAGCGACCAGTCGATCAGCCAGGTGACCCTCGACTGGGAGACGGCGTACGCGAAGGCGTTCAAGATCCAGACGTCCGCGGACGGCACGAACTGGACCGACGTCTACTCCACCACCACCGGTACCGGTGGCGACCAGACGGTCACCGTAAACGGTTCCGGGCGGTACGTCCGGATGTACGGCAGCCAGCGCGCCACGCAGTACGGCTACTCGCTCTGGGAGTTCCAGGTCTACGGCGCCGGCACCGGCAGCCCGTCCGCGTGCGCCGCCGGCAACGCCGCGCAGGGGCGGCCGGCCGCGGCGTCCTCGACCGAGAACGCGGGCACCCCCGCCTCCGCCGCCGTCGACGGGGACACCGGCACCCGGTGGTCCAGCGCCGCGTCCGACCCGCAGTGGCTGCGGGTGGACCTGGGCAGTTCGCAGCCGCTGTGCAGCGTCGGCCTCAACTGGGAGACGGCGTACGCCAGCGCGTACCAGATCCAGGTCTCCGACGACGCGACGAACTGGACCACGGTCTACTCCACGACCACCGCGACCGGCGGCATCCAGAACCTCGACGTCACCGGCACCGGCCGCTACGTGCGGGTCTACACCACCGCGCGCGCCACCGGGTACGGCGTGTCGCTGTGGGAGTTCTCGGTGCACCTGACCTCGGACGCCACCACGCCCCCGCCGACCGGCGGTGACGACTCCTTCTGGGGCGACACCAGCCAGATCCCGGCCGCGAACAACGTGATGGAGGTGGCGATCCTCAACCGGACGAACGGCGCCTACCCCGACAGCCAGGTCTACTGGAGCTTCGACGGGCAGGAGCACTCCATCGCCGAGCAGCCGTACTTCGACATGCCGGCCAACTCCTCGGGCCGGATGTACTTCTACGTCGGCTCGCCGAACAGCCAGTACAACGACTTCATCGAGTTCACCATCGGCCCGGACGTCTTCAACGGCAACACCACCCGGGTCGACGCGTGGGCGCTGCCGCTGGCGATCCGGCTGCACTCGCACAGCGGCCAGGACGTCCAACTCGGCGACACCCAGGACCTGTTCACCACCAGCCGGGACCAGGTGTTCCAGGAGTTCCAGGACGCGGTGCCGCAGCAGTTCAAGGTGCTGGCGCAGACCCAGGCGCCGTACCGGATCATCGCCCCGGGCAGCGACCCGAGCTTCCGGGCCGGCGGCGCGAACGCCGACTACTTCACCTCCTACGCCCAGTCGGTCGGCGTGAACGCGGCGACCTCGGACATCTTCGGCTGCGCGGGCACGCTGGCCGGCGACCCCACCACGTGCGCGGCGCTGAACCGGCACACCGCCACCCTCCCGGCCGACGAGCAGCAGGACCCGGCGCGCTTCTACTCCGGGGACCCGGCCAACTGGTACGCCAAGTTCTGGCACGACCACGCGATCAACGGGCTTGCGTACGGCTTCCCGTACGACGACGTGGGCGGCCAGGCGGCCTACACCTCGATGCAGGACCCGCAGTGGATGGAGGTCGCCGTCGGCTTCTGAACGCCCGACGGCGCCCGACGGCCACTGACGGCCACCGAGAACCGTTTCCCGCGATCCCCCCACAGGAGCCGGCGGGGGCGGGTGTGGAACAAAACGCCAC